>JAHFUF010000191.1 GCA_023265235.1 Blastocatellia bacterium | reverse complement strand
TGCTCTGAACTTGTCCAAGCTAGTTCATTGTAACCAGCGTCACTTGCAGGCAAAATAGCGGTATCTTTGCCTATTTTTGCTACTAAAAAAGCACTATCTTTTGTAGCAGGTTTTTCTAGCTTAATTCGAGCAATCCCATCACCCCCTGTAATAGCAGATTGGTTCCTTAGAGAAACTTCTACCCCTGCTAAAGCTTTACCTGTTTTTAGCGAATTAGCCCAAACTAAAAGCTCTTCATTATCACTAGCCGCATCAAGCCCTATATCAGTATATTGAACCCATTTTCTAATATATTGACGTTGCCAAATCTCTTTTGGTTGAGTTGTAGGCTCAATTAGGACAAATACTTGGCCTGCACCGCTTTGAATCGCAGCACTTAAGTCTATAGCCGTTTCTATTTGTTCATCATCAATGGCTTTTAGTTTTATTACTTCTGAAGAAATCAACTTCCCTACTGGTTGTTTGTAGGTTTCTTTTTTCTGATCATAAAGGGTTTGATTAGTCTTAACATATTCTTTCCAGTCCTCAGGTTGAGCAGCATAAAGACTTACTCGTAGCTCTTTATGATTTGTGGTAAATATTGGTAGTTTTGTCGCACCAAATGGATCTAAAACTAAAAAGCCTTCTCCTAGTGAGGTTAATTGTTTAGGTGCTGAACCAATATGAAAATCAAGTGTGGTAGGTTTTTCTAAATATTGTCCAAACGTATCTTTAATAAAGCCTTGTGAGAGTTTGAGTTTATAAACCCTTTTACCCTTAAACCTTCCTGTAACAGCTATGTAATAACCATTAGCTTGCAACTTCATTCCAGATAATTTAGGTGTCATTTCTACTTTGGAAAGGTCTAAAGATTTTGGGTCAATATTATTATTAAAAGAAAAATTTACATAACCTAATGGCTCACACGCATATCTTTCCTCATAACAAGAATGCGAGTTTACTTGCAAAGGACTATAGGTAGTAAAACTAAATTCTTGTTTAGTAGGAGTCTTAAGAGGGCCTTCTGTTGATAAAGCACCTGCTTCAACACTAACATTTATAGCTGTGTCATTTGGAAGCGGCGCAACAAGCTTACTAGCTAGGCCATTATCTACTTTAATTGCTAAAGAATATTTGTCTTTAGCTGATTTAAGTAAATATTCAACTTCCTTACTAGCCTCTACCTCTTCTTGCGTCGCAAGTCTAACCTTATAGTTTGCTTTATCAGACGAAACCTTAATATTTTGTAAAATTGTGTTTTTATTTATTTCCTGATCAAATTCTAAAAAAATTATTGGATCAGTACCTACAGAACCATTTCTAGGAAAATAGTTTTTTAAGGTCAAGGTAGGAGTCTTAAACCTCCAATTAACAGGTGTTTGTAGTGTTTGACCTGTAGCAGATTTTACACTTGATGTTACCTCAATAGAATATTCTGTAGACAGTGGAAAGCGGTTTTTAGGTTCAAAAACTAAGGTTTTTGTTCCTAGCCAACGCCACTGTCCTTGTGGTTGAGGGCTAAGTTTAACAGGAATATTTTGGGCTGCTTCTGTTTGAGAAGTTAGCGCGACCATTGGCTGAGAAAATGTAATACTTAAGTTAGCGGCTATTGGAACATCCCCTTTAGGAGAATATCTTACAACTTCCAAACTGCCTGATTTAGAAGGCTCATCAACCTTTATGTTTTTATCTGGTGGAAATTTTGTATTAATTACTTGTCCTGTTTTAGGTGGAGGGAGAGAATTTTCTCTTAAGGCAAATTCTTCTTTGTCGCTATCCTCGGATTTTATTGGCTCTAAGCGGCTTAATAGGCTTTCTGCATCAGAGTCTGAAAGCGGTTTAGCATCAACAACAGGAATAGGTTTTGGTAGTTCCGCTTCACCTTCGCTTAAACGAAATTGCAAGCCTTTTTTATTTTTAGAGGAAACTACCTTTTTTACAGTATTTTCTACAGGTGATTTTTTATAAAAATACAAAGTTCCCCCAATAGCCGCAGTAATTAACAGAAAAGCCAAAGCGATAACAATAGCTTTTTTAGATTCATTCATAGAGCCTACCTTATTTTTACAGGGTTAAATTTAGAGTTGTAAGTTTTGTTATGTTAGTCGCACAAGTTAGCAACATTGTTCCCGGTTGTTCTGTGGTTTTCCCGCTATTATAAACGATGCAGTAGAAAAAATAACAAAAGGTTCCACACTTTTAACCTTTGCTTTTGGTTCTACTAGCAAGACGAAAAAATAAGAAACAGTTATAATCAGGTCTTATTTGTCTATTCTCAAAAAATCAAGGAAAAATAATGAAAAAATTTATTTTAGTTACACTGTTAATCTGTTTGTTTACCTCTTTTGGTTATAGCCAATCTGGAGGAAAAAAACCCCCTATTCATCGTAAAAAACCACGCCCTGTTGCAACTAAATCTGCTCAACCCTCTGCTGTTTCTGCTGCTACTAGCATTGCAATTACTACAGAAAGTGGATTAACTTTTGTTCCTACACGCCGTAATGCTGATGCTCGTAAACCAAACACTGGTGATACAGTATTAGTCCACTATACAGGCACTTTAACTGATGGAACTAAGTTTGATAGTTCGCGTGATCCTGGTCGCGGTGAACCTATAGCATTTAAGTTGGGAACTGGGCAAGTAATCAAAGGTTGGGACGAAGGCATAGCCAAATTAGGGATTGGCGATCAGGCAATATTAGTTATTCCTTCTTCACTTGGTTATGGTGAACGTGGTGCTGGTGGTGCAATTCCTCCTAATGCAACATTAATTTTTGTAGTTGAGTTGGTAGATATCAAGTAGATTAACATAGTCTAGATAAATAGAGAGGGGCAAAAATATCGCACTCTTTATTTATCTAAACCTACCTAAACCTCTAAACACAAGCGGTTTACAGGTGTATAAGTTCAGCTAAAAATAGTATGTTGTAGGAATTAGAGATGCGATCCAGAGTATAGCAATAAAAATTGGCACCAAGTTTTTGTACAAAAGAGCTTGCAAAGGGTTTAGAAATCCCTATAATAGTTGTTTCCAACAAAAATCTTTGATATTTTAATCGAGTTTATGGTGGGCATAGCTCAGTTGGTTAGAGCGCTTGACTGTGGATCAAGAGGTCGCCGGTTCAAGCCCGGTTGCCCGCCTTTTTACTTTCAATAACTTACAGTCACTCATCATTTAGGTAATTTCCACATAAGGCCACATTGAGGAAAAATAACCTTTTAATCACTCCAATAAACACTATCTAAACTTTAGGGTCGTGTTACAAAAGAATTACCAAAAGCGTTGTAATCCTATTCAACAACCTGTTAAAACTTATCTGCCAACTTTTTTGTAATACACCCCAATATATCTGCTCCAATACTAACCATGCTATAATGTGGGGTAAATTTATTACCTATTCTGAAGGTACAATTTAATGACCACCGAAGAAATGTTCCAATTATTATTAAGCAAATTCACTAGTATTGAAGGCGAATTAAAAGAATTGCAACAAGGCCAAACACGTCTAGAACACGGACAGACCGAACTACGCTCTGACGTAAACGAGCTAAAACAAGGCCAAGCACGTCTAGAACACGGACAGACCGAACTACGCTCTGACGTAAACGAGCTAAAACAAGGCCAAGCACGTCTAGAAACTAAAATCGATACCGTCCAAAGTACTCAAGATAATATGCGACTAGGTATTAGAAACCTTCGCCGTATAACCGATGAGTTTAGAAATGAGATTAACGATAGGTTTGACAAGCAGGCTAAGTCTGTCCATTACCTAGATAAGAGTGTTGCTCACTTTCATGAACGCATTAATATTGTAGAGGAAGAAGTAAAAGAAATTAAGGCACGGTTGGATAGGGCGAGCTAGGCAAGTTGGGACTTAAAGCAAAAGTCTATACCATCCTACTATCACTGCAAGGTAGTGTTACAAGAAAGTTGGCGATAAGGTTTAACTGTTTGTTGAATAGGGCTACAAAGCTATTGGCAATTCTTTTGTAACACGACCATTATTTGAACCTGATAGACTTACCAATGCCGGAGAGCTAGTCGTTTCGTTATGTGCTAAAACAGAGTCTAATTCTATTGATAAATCACCAACACTATTTGAAAGTGCTTTAAAATCAAAAAGTTTATTATCCATCATATGTGAAGGAATTATTCTTCCTAATGCAGCAAACATTGATGTCCATACCTTAGGAAATTCTGATTCAAGCTCTTTAACTAAGCGTTTTACTCGTTTACGTTTTAAGTTTTCCTGTGAACCACATAAATCACAAGGGATGATAGGGAAATCTTGGATAGCGGCATATGCAGCAATGTCACTTTCACGACAATAAGCCAATGGCCGAATTAGAGTATTACGACCATCATCGCTACGCAAAATGGGCGGCATAGCCTTCATTGTCCCATTAAAAAAGAAGTTTAAGAAAAAAGTCTCTAGAATATCATCTGCGTGATGGCCAAGAGCAATTTTATTACATCCTTGCTCAACGGCTGTGTTATAAAGGATTCCACGACGCAACCTAGAACAAGCAGAACACATTGTTTCCCCTTCAGGAATCAACCTTTTAACAATAGAATAAGTATCTTTCTCAATAATTTGAAATGTCACCCCTAAATTAGCTAGATATTCTGGTAGGATATGTGCTGGGAAATTAGGTTGTTTTTGGTCTAGGTTTACAGCCAAAATTTCAAAATGTACTGGAGCGCGTTTTTGTAAATGATAGAGTAAAGAAAGCAATGTAAAGCTATCCTTACCACCACTTAAGCAAACCATAATCCGGTCGCCCTCACTAATCATTTGATAATCTTCAATAGCTTCTCCTAAACGACGGTAAAGCCGTTTTTGTAATTTTTCTGCTTGCTCGCTTTGAGCTTTTACTAAAGTCATAAATCTCCTACTGTTAAATTTATACAAGCCAAAACAGGCTTAATTTTTATTGGGACAGTCGCCGGTTTAGCTCGTATTCAAAAGCTTTTAAGTCTTTGTACCGTGTATGACGAGAGATAGCAGTGTCAATATTAGAGTTTTGTGACAAATCTTCTAGAACTGATATTGCTGTGTTAACGTTACGCTCACAAAGTAGCTCAACGGCGGCTAAAGAATAAGCATAGGCTACTTGGGCTTGTTCTGGAGAAAATCTAATAAAAGAGCCACTTAAATTCTTTAAGTTAAAAGCTGGGTTCTCAGCAATTACTTTAGCTAATACTTTATAATATTGATTGGCAGAATCTCCTTCCATTAGTTGAGCTAATCCTTCATTGAGCCAAGTAGGACACTTGCCATGGGACTTAAAATAAACAAAAGAATGTGTTAGTTCATGAGTAATAGTCTTGGCTAGTTCAGCATTTACTCCTGTTAACCCTCCTATTGGGACACGGAGTTTGCCATCATTTAATGCGCCTGCCCAACTAGGAGCACGAGTAATATCTGAAAAAGTTTGTTGTGTGTAAAAAATAGCGCTTATTCTTTCTTTTGGCTCAAAATCAAATTGTCGTTTTAGCTTACTATGGCTTTCTTCAAGAATAATTAACAATTGGCTCTCTAACCCTAGATTGGCTGAACCACCTTCTAGCACAAGATTAAAAAACCGATTACGGCCATTACTAAAATCATTAGCTAGGGCTAATTCTTTTTCTGCTTTTGTCAAAGCTGCTCGCATCACAGGATCTTCACCTAATCTAAGCCCTACTTGCCAGGAACTTACAGCCCTAGGTATATCTTCTAGGTTATAATAAGCTGCTCCAAGATAATAGTGAGCTAATTGATTTTTGGGGTCTACCAATACAGCTTTGTTTGCATGTTGGACAGCTTCACTATAGAGTCCTTCCGCTATTTCAACACTAGCTAATCCAATTAAACTATCAAGGTTATTTGGTTGCCAATTTAAGGCACGGCTTAAGAACTCTTTTGCTTTAAGAACATTACCATTTTCTCGTTCTGTAAAAGCAACTATATTTAATGCACTAACTAACTGCTCTATTGCTGCTTTATCCTGAGGGTTATTTTTTAGACTAGCTTCTAGTTTTTCTATTGTTTCTATATTTAAGGTTCCATCTATGGTTTTAATTATTGGAGGGCTATAGGCTGGCTTAAGAATCTGTTTATTATCATTATTAACATTAGGTATATTTTCAACAGAGGTTCTATTATTAGAGCTTGTAAGTGCTTCACCTTTTTGATTATCGCGCTCAATACGTTCTACCTTATCGCGAGAAACGGTTAAAGACGCTTCACCAATCCAATAACGAACCACATTACCATCTTCACGAACAATATCACAACGTATCGTGCGACCATCCTTAAGCACAATTGTGTCAGCTAAAACAGGAATAGAAAAAAAAGATAGTACAAAAAAACTGCTGGCTAAAAAAATTTTCTTCATAAGATTTTTCCTAAATAGCAATAAAGGAGAAAACTTTCGGTTTTCTCCTTATTAGTAAAACGCTAAATTATTTAATAAATATTTACTGATATTTATTAGTAAATTGTAGCAATAAAATCGGTTACAGAGCCTTTTGATTTAAGCTCTGAGCCTACTTTTTGTGCTTCACTAAAACTTTGATAACGCCCTACGCGAACACGGTACCAAATACCTTTTGCTCCCAAGTCTGCTTTTACTACATAGGCTTCCGCGCCAGAATTTCGTAGTTTTTTACCTAAGACTTCCGCTTCGCCTTGACTTTGAGTAGCACGTACTTGAACAGTAAACTTTCCTGAACCTGGAGCAGAATCTGGTATATTGCCTGTAGCAGTAACTGGTTTATTGGTAGGTTTAGCTGTTGGTGTTGCTTTTGGTGTATTGCTAGGCTTTGGTGTTGGACTTTGACTAGCTTTCGGGCTTGGAGTAGTTTTTGGTGTACTTACTTCTGATGGTGTTGGTAAAGGATCTGCTGTTTCAACTACTATAGGAGTATTTTTTACTATTTGTGTCTCTGTTGGAGTAGGAGAAGTTATAGTAGTTGTTGGGGTTCTAAAAAATGCCGAATAAGCAATAAGAACAAGTGCCAAGGAGGCTCCAACTAATATCCCTTTGAACCATCCGCTACGAATACTAGCAGGTTCTTCAACTATAGAAGGTGGAGAAAAAATATCTGGGTTATAAATTGGCGTAGGTAAATCTTCTGTCTTTATTTCCTCTCTTTTTTCTTCACGTTTAGGAGGCTCTTTTTTAGGTGGCTCTACCTTAGGCGGCTTAGGTAATTCCATTTTAGGTGGTTCTATCCTAGGCGGCTCTGCTCTAGGCGGCTCTAGCCTAGAGATTTCTGCTTTAAGAGGAGAAGAAGCAACTATATCCTCTTTAGGTGTAGGTATAGGCTCAATAGTTTTATTATCTTTAGCCTCTGTTCTATTCCTTAAACTTGGTGGAGGAGGTATTTTAATATCTGCTCTTTTTTCTTCTAATAAAGTAGGTTCTCCTAGTTTAGCCAAAGTGACAGGAACTTTTTTAGTTGTTAAATCATTTTCAACTTCTGCTTTTGGTGCTTCTAGAACAGGAGTAGTAGTGTTTGGCACAAAACTAAAGCTGGATTCAGAAACATTTTCCTTAGGTGTTTCTATGGTAGGGCTATCTAGCTTAAAAGTAAAGCCTGGTGAAAGAGGTAGCGTTTTATTTTTGTCACCACTATCAGTATCATTTCCTATATTCTCTTCTTTTTTTATAATAGGTAAAGTGACTTCTATTGGTGACTCAAAAGCATTAGCACTAGAATCTGCTTTTAAGATATCAAGAGTTTGAGCAGCAGGCATTGCATTAGTAGAGTTTGGATCCTCTACTTCAAATATAGCTGCTTTTTTAGCCTCATCAGTTGAAGGGTTCTTTTCGGTTAAGTCAAAATTAAAATCAAATGCTGGAGGGCCTGAGATTTCTTCCTTATTACTTTTGGTACGTGACTCAATAACAGAAGCAATCTCAGCATTATCCATTGCTAATGTTCTGTCTAAGTTAGATACAGGTTCTATTTTTTTTACTTTATCCTCTTCTACTAATTGTGGTCTTTGTTTTTTTCTAGAATCTCTGGGAGTAGGTACTTTAGGAGTAGCCTTAGTAGAAAAATCAAATTCTGATTTAGTGTCTGATTTAGTAGTTTCTTTCTCTTCTGCTACTGGGGCAGTAAAACTAAAACCTGCTTCTGGATTAGACATGGAGTCTTTTTTGGTGTCAGTAAAATCAAAACTAGTTGTTTTAGCTGGTTCAACGTCTTCCCTAGAAGAAGGAAAATTAAAACCTGTTTCGCTTGTTGTTTGAGCTTCCTGGTTATCCAC
>JAHFUF010000190.1 GCA_023265235.1 Blastocatellia bacterium | reverse complement strand
CATGGATTTTTCGTCTTTTGCACCAAAACGATCTCGCATAATTTCTGCCCAAAGTCGGCGTGCAGCACGAAATTTAGCCACTTCTTCTAATAGGTTGTTATGAGCATTAAAGAAAAAGCTTAACCGAGGAGCAAATTTGTCTATTTCTAGCCCAACATCTATTGCTGCTTGGACATAACAAATAGCATTAGCTAGAGTGAATGCTATTTCTTGAGCAGCCGTGGAACCTGCTTCACGAATATGATAACCAGAAATTGAAATTGTGTTCCAATTAGGTACTTCTTTGGCACAAAAAGCAAAAATATCAGTGATAATTCTTAATGATGGTTTGGGCGGATAAATATAAGTACCACGAGCGATATATTCTTTTAGGATGTCATTTTGAATTGTGCCACTAATTTTACTTAGTGGTATGCCTTGTTTTTTTGCTACTGCAATGTAGAGGGCTAGTAAAATGGAAGCCGTTGAATTAATTGTCATTGAGGTCGAAACTTTGTCTAGCGGGATACCTTCAAAAAGTGTCTCCATATCTTTTAGAGAGTCAATGGCAACACCAACTTTACCAACCTCTCCTAGTGATAAAGGGTCATCAGAATCCAGTCCAATTTGTGTTGGTAAGTCAAATGCAACAGATAATCCTGTAGTACCATTTTCTAGCAAATACTTATAGCGTTGATTAGACTCATATGCTGTCCCAAAACCAGCATATTGTCGCATTGTCCAAAAACGGCTGCGGTACATATTAGCATGAATCCCGCGAGTAAATGGAAACTGGCCTGGTTCGGAAAGGTCAAGAAATCCATTTTCAATAGCATCTTCTGGTAAAAATACTTGGTTTATTTCTATGTTAGAGGAAGTTTCAAACTTATTTTTACGTTCTTTGGCCTGTTTTTCTGATGTTGTCATAAGGTTTCTATCCCTAAAAGTTTTTTAGTTTGCAATCTTAGCAGATCATAGCTAAGTAAAGCAAAAAATGGTACATATTCAATTAATCGTATTGCTGCTGAATCTTGCCATAAATTTTTCTCTTGGTAATTAATTAAAACATAGTAGGATATTTGACAAGCCATTATTAACCAAAAAAAGGCTTTACTAGGAATAAATACTAGTAGTGGCACAATCCAAGTCAAATACCAAGGATGCACAATAGGTGAAAAAATATAGAGTCCTGTTAATGTCCAAAAAATCCCCACTATAAAATCATCACACTTAAATGTTACTATTACTATCCAAACCCCTAAGGCAACATAACAACTTATCGCTGCTATTTTGTTTGTCCCTGTTAATGTGTGGATTAGAGAAAAAACAGAACTATTAAAATAAAAGTCTTTAATAAAAGTATTAAATGAGCCAAATACTTTTTCATTTATATTAAATAAATATGGTAAGTAAAATAATAATAAAGTAATTATAAAAGTAGCTAAAAATAATACCATTTTCTTTTTATTAATTTTATATAAAATAATAGGTAAAAAGATAATAGGCATTATTTTAATTAAAACCGCATTAGCTAAACTAAAACTAGCTAGGTTAATTTTTGTTGATAAAATAGAATAAATAAATAAGGCTAAAAAAAATATACCTACTGAATCAATATGTCCGCTAATAAAAAACTCTAACATAGGTAATGGGCATAAAAAATAAATAGCAACTTTTGTTGAAGGTAATTTTAATTTATGTAAAATTTTAACTAGTAATAAAGCAGTAGTAATATCAAAAATTAAAATAGCTATCTTTATGCCAATAAAAGAATTTTTGCCTATTAAATAAGCTAATAAAAAAATTATTTGAGATAATGGTGGATAAATTGTTGGTAAGTTAGGGTGATTAATAAAAGGAAAAATACTGTTATTTCTAAATGATATTAATTCTAAACTATCTGGTGAATATAGGTAAGGGTTAATTCTATTTGCTTGTATATAACCATCCCAAATATAGCGATATATGTCATCAGATAAAAAAGGAGGTAATGGGGTTAAAGTAATTCTAAATATTATACCAAAAGATAAAATAACAATTAATAAATATCTAATATTATAACTATTGAGAGCATTTAATAAGTTAATATTAATAAAATAAAAGACAAAACAAACTATGCTAGTCAATATATATTTATTATATAATAAGTGTGGTGAACGAGGAAAAAAGTGTAGAGAAATATATAAAACTTCTGTTAAAAGTAAAAGAATTATGAAGGCAAGAAAGGCAAGAAATGATTTTTTTTCTGGTTCGCCCAAGGCCAGAGCCTTGAGCGATTTAATAAAAAACATTAGTTTAAAAACCGACTTAATAAGAGAAAAGCACTAAAAACCAGAGCAATAATAGAAATAACTTTAGCTGCCATAGCTTTACCACGATTTTGTTGGATACCATATTGATCCAAAATTTTTAAGGCATTTTGGGCTTTAATTAAACCAACAACAGAAAGCGGAAACAAACAAGTACACACAAGCCCCGCAATAGAAAGGATTAAAGCCGTATTAGCCTCTTGAGAAGCTTTTTCTACTTCATTTGAGATATTTGGATTACTATATTGTCCTGGCATTGGTGCAAAGCCTGGTGGTTGATAGACTGATGGAGGTTGTCCTGGCATTGGTGGCGCGTATGGGAACTGCTGGTCTTGTGCCATTTGTGGCGGAGCATAAGGTCGATTTTGTGGAGGAGCGTAAGGATTTGATTGTTGTCCAAACCCAGGTGCTGGTGGTGTATAAGCTTGATTAGGTTGTTGCAAGTATGGTGATGCATATGGTTGTTGAGGTGGTGCTTGTTGAGGAGGCGCGTTAGGTGAACGAACTGGTGGTGCCATTTGAGTAGGGTTTTGAGATAGTCCTGGTACTGTGGTAGGAGGTCTAACTGGTCGTGTATTATAAGCATCAGGAGGCAGTACTTGTCCTGGAGGTAAATACCCTTGTTGGGGAGGCATTCCTGGTGCTGGAGTAAACATTGTTGGTGGTACTTGTTGCTGCCCAGGAAATGGAAATACTGATGGAGGAGGTGCGCTACCCCAAGGATCACTAGCATTTAATAGTTCATTAGCTTGTTGACAGGAAATAATATTTGAGTTGACTTCTTGAGTAAGCCCTTTATCTACTTCTATTTGTATTTTACCACAGTATTTTTCTATATCTCTCTCAGTTGCAACTATTTTTACCTTAGTTTTATCTTTAAGCAATTTATAAGTAGCTAAATCAATGACTACATAATAATTACGATCAATTAAAGCTGTTACTGCTGCTGCTAAGCGTTCTGCTGGATTGTCTGGACGACTAAGACCAAAAGAAGCAAAGTTCATTAAATCTAAGTCTAGTCGAATTGGCCTAGGTGTTGAGGCAATAAAAATATCTATATATAGTCTTAGATTTGTTCCCGTACCTATTTGGCAAGCAGAAATTGTTTGTATGTCACCAAAAGGAATACGCTCAATCATAGGGTGAGCAATACTAATTCCGATTTCGTTGGTAGAAATACGGCCACCAGTAATAGGGGTAACTGATTTAGCTGATTCATCATATGGTGGGTTAAGCACTTGAACAGTTTGCCACCATTCCCCACTTATATTAGTTGTTTTAGCTGCACTAGTCGCAGGTTGTTGGACTGTAGCGGCTTCTTGATGCGAATCATTAACTTGAGGAGACCGTACATTAGTTTTGTAAGGGTCAATAGTTGGCGCAGGGGTTTTAGATGATTCTGGCGGCTCATTTGCACTTTCTCCATAAAACACAGGATAGTCAGATTCTAAAGGGTTAGGTTTTGGTGGAGGAACCCTTTTTTCTTCCAGAAAAAGAGGTGATAGGGGTTTGCTTTCACTAATTTTTATTTCTGGGGGTTGAGTAGCTATTGGGCTAGCTTGAGGTTGAGAAGTCTTAGCTGGAATAGGTGCTTGATCAATAGGAACAGGGGTTTGTTCTGGTGGCAAGTCTGTTTCATCTGGAATAAGTCTAACAGTAGCAATTGCTCCAATTGAATCTAACGCGGATTTGTACTTATTAGCCTGATCTTGAGTCAGCCCTTTTTTTACTATAATTGGGGCAGAACTCATCATTCGTTCAGCTTTTTCAGGGGGTAGTTTGAACTTTTCTATTAACTTACCCTTGACTAGCTCTCTTTGTTCAGGAGTATTTTCTTTTAGTCCTTCAAATATTACTTGAAATGGCATTTTTGACCCCCCTGTCTAAGCAATGTGACTAGGACAGTTTAGGTTAAGAAATAATCAAAAAATCTAATAAAGCCTCAGTTATGTAATAAAGGATTACTCCTCCAAATACAACAAGTGGAATTACAGTACGTTCTGAGCCATTATTTACTTCTGGAATTAAATCTGATGCCGCTACATAAAGGGTTACACCGGCAGAAAGTGGTAAAGCAAAATGGGCTGCTTGTTTAAAGAACAAAATAGATAATGTGCCAATTAGAGTCACAAACCCAATAAAAACACTAGCTAAAAAAGCAGTTTTACGGCTTTGGCCAGCAGCAAGCATTATTGAAGCTACTGTAAACCCTTCTGGCAGTTTATGTATTATCATTGCAATAAAAATAAGCAAACCTAGCTTAACATCAACAGCAAACCCAGCAGCAATAGAGATTCCATCAAAAAACGTGTGTATTGCAAGCCCTCCTGCGGCGGTAAATGCAGAGCTACGAGATAATAAATGTGAATGAGTCTCTTCTCCAAAATGGAAGTGAGCAACTATTGTATGTTCACAAAATTGAATTAATAAATACCCTGCTAATACTAGCATCAAAGCTTCAGAATTATTATTAGTTATTTTTAAACTAGCAGGAATTATATTTAAGAAAACGGCTGCTAGCATAAACCCAGCACCACTAGCAATTAAGTACTTGAGAACTTTAGGGTTTAGCATTGGTTTAGCAGAGATAAAAAGGCCACCAATAATATTTGCAATTGCTGCTACTAAAGCATAAAGTATCGCGGGCGACCAATGCATGAATAAATGTGCTCTCCTAGGTAAGAAAACAAAATTTCTCTTAAAATAATGTAAGCCCGCATAATAGCATAACTGCTTATCCAAAGCTAAAGCATTGGGCTAGAAAACCATCCTGAGTTTAGTTGTTTTATATCAAATACTAATTGTTTTATAGGTATTATATTGTACTATAAAATAATAGGAAAAATTGATTACTTCTAGGTGAACTTAAGTTAATTGAAAGCTAAGGAAATACTCCAGCTTTGTTTAGCTAACTAATACTATATAAATAATATTAGAGTTTGGCGTTTCTGCTTGACAGACTACTAGGTGTGGCTTAATATTCTCCTAAAATAAAAAGACCAAAGTATCTTATTTATAGTGTGTTGACCTTTTTTAGTTGAAGTTTTACATCAACTAGTAAAAAGCACTAAACCTCACACAAACTTAATCAATAACTAACCATTAGGGATAGCAAAGAAGTTTAACTTTAAGGAGATAAGTTGTGTCAGCAACTAGTTTCTTTCATCGATCAGTGTTGCTTGACGAGGTATTAACAGCTTTTGAGACCGTTTCAGATGGTTTGATAGTGGATTGTACCTTAGGATTAGGTGGGCATAGTGAGGCTTTACTAAAAAATAAAAAGGATATCTATTTGTTAGGTATAGATAGAGATTTAGTAGCAATTAAATGTGCTGAAGATCGCTTAATAGCTTTTGGTGATCGTTTTAACACAGTACATTCAGATTTTCGAGATTTACCTAATATACTAGCTGAAAAGAATTTAGAAAAAAGGCCAGTAAATGCAATACTCCTAGACCTAGGGGTTTCTTCAATGCAGATAGACACAGCAACACGTGGCTTTAGCTTTCAACAAGAAGGCCCGCTAGATATGAGGATGGACTTCTCTCAATCAGAAACAGCAGCAGATATAGTAAATTCTTTTTCAGAAGAAGAACTAGCAAACTTAATCTATGAATATGGTGAAGAGCCTGCTTCTCGCGTTATTGCACGACAAATTGTTGATAGTAGAGAAACTAAACCGATCAACACTACTACTGAATTAGCTACATTAGTTGTTAAAGCAGTAAATTTTCGTGAGCGCAAAATGGGTCGTAGGGTAGACTCTAGCCGTATTCATCCTGCTACACGTACTTTTCAAGCTCTAAGAATTGCAGTTAATCGAGAATTAACAAACCTAGACAAATTTATTGGCCAAGCCATAGATCTACTTGCTCCTAAAGGACGACTAGCTGTGATTTCTTTCCATTCTTTGGAAGATCGAATAATAAAAAATTCTTATCGCTTTGCTACAGGTGCTTGTCAATGTCCACCAAGACTACCTTTGTGTTTTTGTGGAGCAAAGGAAAAGGTCACAATTTTAACCAAAAAACCTTTAATTGCTAATGAAATAGAGGCAAAAACAAACCCTAGATCAAGAAGTGCTAAATTGAGGGTTTGTCAAAAGACCCAATAAGGGTTTATGAAAAGACCCAATATAAACGCCCAGTCCTTTAGGTCTGGGCTATTATCAGTAGCCCCTCTGGGGCTATAAAGACTTTAACCCTGTTATGACTGAATACTTTGATAGACAAATAAAAAATAATCCGACTAAGAGACAAGATAGTAAATATCAGGCTAAATGGGTGTTTTTTACTATTGGGGTAGGCTGTATGATTACCTATAGTTTTGTTTTAGCTGCACAAAATCACTTTACAGCACTTGAGTTGGGTTATAAAAGCGAAGCACTAAGACGTGAACGAGACAAATTAGAGCTAGAACAAAGAAAACTTACCTTAGAAATGGAGAGAAAGCTTTCTCCTCAACGCCTAGATACAAAAGCTCAAGAACAAGGCTTAACCTTGCCAATAGCGAAACCTACTAAAGAAGAAACAGGAAAAACATCAGATTAGTAAAATTATTTCTATTTATAGGGAAAAGAAATGATTGGCAAAACACCTCAAACTCTAAACCCATTACTAGCTGTCAAAAAACGCACAATATTTTTTTGTGTTTTGCTAGTGCTTTGGGCAATTGCTGTGCAAGCTCGCCTAGTCCAATACCAAGTTTTTAAGCACGAACAAATGGCAAATTTGGCTGAGCATCAGCAACAACGCACAATTAAAACCACTCCTAAACGAGGATCAATTTTTGATCGTAAAGGCAGAGAACTAGCTCGAAGCCTAGAAGTAGAATCTGTTTATGCTGCCCCAGGAGAAATAAAAGACCCTGAAGCTTTAGCAAAATCTTTGTCCCAGGTTCTTAGCCTTCCTGAAGATCTTGTGCTATCTCGCTTAACAGCTAAAAAGGTTTTAATTAGTCTAAAACGTAAAATTACTGACGAGGAAGCAAAAGAGTTAAAAACAGAAATAGAAACAGGGAAAATTACAGGAATTCATTTTGTTACAGAAACCAAGCGGTTTTACCCTAAAGATGAAGTAGCCGCCTATGTACTAGGGTTTGTAGGCATAGAAGAAGATGGCGCAGCAGGGGTAGAACGTCAATATGATCGCAATATTCAAGGTCGTTCAGGTTTTGTTTCTGTAGAAACTGATGCACATGGTCGCCCCTTTGGTCGTTTTGAAAAACAACCTGAAGTAGGCCAAAGCCTAGTTCTTACAATAGATGAACAAATTCAGTTTCGCACAGAAAAAGCTTTGCGTGAAGCCGTAGCAAATGTTGGTGCTAAAGGCGGTACAGCAATTATTATGAAGCCAAAAACTGGCGAAATTTTGGCAATGAGCAACTTACCAGGATTTAACCCTAACCTACCAATCACCAAAGGAGAGGAAATAAAAAATCGACGTAACCGCGCTGTAGAAGATGCTTATGAACCAGGATCAGTGTTTAAGATTATTACTTACTCTGCCGCTATTGAAGCTGGTATCTTAAAACCTACAGATCAAATTGATTGCCAAGGCGGAGCAATTACTATTGCTGGTCATACCATTAAAGATGGTGGTCGTTATGGCTCACTTACTGTTAGCGAAGCTGTAGAAGTCTCTAGCAATGTGGCAGCAATCAAAACAGGTCGTAGACTAGGTAAAGACTTGCTCTTAAAAAGCATTAAGGATTTTGGTTTTGGAAAAATAATAAATGCTGGCCTTCCAGGAGAGTCTCCAGGTTTTGTTGGTGGGACAAAAAATTGGAGCGAAGCCTCTTTTGGCGCACTTCCAATTGGTTATCAAGTTGGCGTTACACCTCTACAAATTCTTGCTGCTGTTTCTGTAATAGCTAATGATGGCGAATGGGTTCAACCTCATATCTTAAAACAAATAGTTTCTACAACAGGTGATGTTGTTTTACAAACAGACCCAGAACGCCGCCGAGTAATTAGTAAATC
>JAHFUF010000189.1 GCA_023265235.1 Blastocatellia bacterium | reverse complement strand
AACTGCCGAAGCTAAACCATCATCGCGTGTAGCTTGAATAGCTGCTAATAAACTTGCTTTTTCTCTTAAAAATTCATCTTTGTCAAGTAATGCGTTTTCTATTGTATTAATCACTAATTTCATTGCTGGTTCAGCATTACGTGAAAGTACTTCTAAAGTGTAACCAAAAAAATCTGGTTCATTAACAAGCTTTAACTCTGCTCCTAGTTGCTCTAGGGCTAAAGCTAGCTCTGCACCAGTTTGACGTTGTGTTCCACGTAAAATGGCTCTAAGCATTAGTTCTGTAATACCTGCGTTATCCACTTTTTCTAAAACTCTTCCACCTTGAAAATAAAAACCTATTGCTAGAAGAGGACGCGAAGGATCTTCGCGGACAAAAGCATGTGGCCCCCGCAAAGTAGAAAAATCTTTTACTGGTTGTGGTTGGAGTTCTAAGATAAATCCACCTTCTGTTAACTGCTCAAAACGGTCTTTTCCTTGTTTTGCTAAAGCTTTTTCTGGAGCATAAATAATATCTTCTTTAGTAATAATTTCTTTGTTAACGCTTGGTACTAGGACTTTAATGTAAGAGTCAAAACGATCTGCTGTATAAATTGGATCTGACCCAGAAGTACGTGCAGGGGCATTGCGTGGCTCATATTCATGAACAATAGCAGAACTAAAATTAAAGTATTGTGCTGCAAGTTGTTGGACTTGCTCAGCAGTAACAGCTTTAATACGTTTTACATAGTTATCAAAATTCTTATAGCTTCCTCGTAATTCCCAAGCTGCAAGTTCTCTAGATAATTTGGTTAAATTCAAAGTTCCATCATAATAATCTTTTTCTAGTAAGGATTTGGCTCGTTGTAAATCACTAGTAGCTAGAATTACCCTACGCAAAGCTTCGATTTGTTCAAACAATGCGTCTTCTGCTTTAACTAAACGTTCTGGTACTACTTGCATTTGAAAACTAAACAAAGACCCTTTATTAGTACCCACATATTGAACAGCCACTTTAGAAGCAAACGATGGCTCAACAAGGGCTTGTGGCAATGACGCGCCTCTACCTTGAGTCAAAATTGTACTTAAGACTTCAAACACTGCCGCATCTTTAATACCAGAAACACGATAACCAACAGAAACAACTGTCTGATTAATATCTGCACGCTCAGCCAAATAGCGAATTGGTGTACCCTCAGCAGTTTTACTAGTTGGTTTAGCTGAGGCTTCAGATGGTTTCATTGCTCCTAAAAATTGTTGTGCTACTAAACGAACAGAGTCTGAATTGATATCTCCTACAACTACAACAATTACATTACCACCACGATAGTAGCGGTCATAAAAAGCCTGTGCTTGTTCTTTAGTAATTAACTTGGTTTCGTCTAAAACAGGGATGTTGGGGTTATTATCAAAAGCTGCTTGTAAGATACGTTGTTGGCCATAACTAAAGGGGTCATCGAGTTTATAACGGTTAGAGTGCAAAACATATTTAGCTGCGCGAGTAATATCTTCTGCACTAAAAATTGGCCGTTGTAGGTTACGAAAGTGCATTTCTAACAATTTGTTAAAATTAGCCGATTGTGCTAAAAGTGAATAATTAGTGCTTTCAAAGTCTGTTTTACTAGTTAAAACCCCTCCTAACCTTCTTATTTGGCGTAGTGGATCGTCTTCTGATGTAGCAGATTCTGTAACCAAGCGTTCTACCACACGAGAAACCCCTAATTGATCATCGCTTTCGTAGCTGGTACCAGCTTTAACCATAACTGTAGCAGCAACTAAAGGAATAGAGTGATCCTCACGAACAATCACTGTTACTCCATTCTTAAAAACAAAACGAGAAGTTATCCCTACGATTTCTTGAGCAGCTATTGCTGCACCACTGGGGACTAAAACTTTTCCTGGTTGGCTATTAGTGTTAGGTTTGGTTGGGTTTGTAGTTATATTGTTAGGTGAAGTTGTATCGTTTTTCTTAGGATCTGGTTTTGTCGAATTTGTTACAGGTTGAGAGGGACTTGGTTGTTCAGGACGTTTACGCCCACTTTGCCCATAAAGGGTTGAGGTGATTAACAGTAGTATTACTAAAGAAAAAAACATATTTTTCGTATTTTTCATTAGTCCCCCTTAAGTTTTAATTAGTACCCAGGGCTTTAGCACTAGGCTATTATCAGATGTCGCTAACGCGACATTAAGAGTTATTTGTTTTCAATAGCTTACAAAACAAATTCCATGTGTATTAAATTATGACGGTTAAACAGGCTATTAAATCACTACTTAATCTTGTCTATATTTTGATAATTTTTAGTAAGATGCTTAGAGTGCCATCTAGGTTTTCAAACTTTTCCTAATCCTTAAAATTAACCAAAAAAGTACAGGTTTTATATCCCAGCACGGCTAACTAATTGGTAATACTCCTTACGAGCAGTAGCAATTATTTCTTTTTCATCCATTGTTTTTAGTTCTCGGTTATGCATTACAACCTGCCCATCAATAATTACTGTTTCAACATCACTAGCATTAGCTGAATAAACCAAGGTAGAAAGTAAGTCTGGCGTAGGGGTACAATGCAAATTGTTTAGGTTAACAATAATAATGTCAGCATGTTTACCAACCTCTATTGAACCTATTTCTTTTTCTAACCCTAAAGCTTTTGCTCCTGCTAATGTTGCTAAATAAAAAGCTTTTTTGGCAGGTAGTGCAGTAGACCCATAACGCATTTTTTGCAGTAGTGCTGAGAGCCTCATTTCCTTAAAAATATCCAAGTTATTATTACAGGGCGCCCCATCAGCCCCTATTGAAACTGATACTCCTCGCTCTAGCATTTCTGTTATAGGGGCAATACCAGAACCAAGTTTTAGATTTGAAGAGGGACAATGTAAGACATGTGTTCCTGTTTCTGCCAAAATTTGCTGCTCGCGTTCATTAACATGAACACAATGCGCTAAAGCAATGTTTTTACCAGCTAAACCAACTTTTTGTAGGTATTCAACATTACGAAGCCCTGTTTCACTTTCAACTACTTCAATTTCTCGACGATTTTCTGAAGCATGTGTATGAATTAATATATTATTTTCTTGAGCAATTTTTGAAATAGTTTCCAACAACCCTTGAGTGCAAGAAATTGCAAACCTAGGAGCAAAACAGCAGCGAACTCGACCGCTATTACTATGCCAAGACTTTAGTAAATCTAGTGAAGCATTAAGAGAGTCTGTAGTATTTTCTGACAATCTTGCAGGAACACCATGTCCTTTATCCATCATACATTTACCAATAGTAGCACGAAACCCTGTTCTTTCTACGGTTTCTAAAACAGTCTCTGTATGATGAACAGTCTCCATTGTTAAAGCTGAAGTTGTTCCAGATTTAATTAACTCTGCAACTGAGAGTTGAGCCGAAGCAGCCAAAGAAGCAGGATTGTGAGCCGCTTCCATTGGCCAAACCCTTAAGCGTAGCCAGTCAAGTAGTTCTAGATCATCGGCTGAGCCACGAAATAAAGTTTGACATAAATGTAGGTGTGTTTGAATAAAACCAGGGCTAACTAACTTATCTGAGGCATCAATAATGGTAAGATTTTTGTCTTGTTTTTTTAGACTTGTAGCATCAATATTTGGTCGTATTTCAACAATAATTTTGTCTTTTACTAGTAAATCGACGGATTCAACTTGAGCATTCAATCCAACAATCACTTTCCCGTTTTTAATCAAAACCTGCGACATAAATGAGCCTTTTTAATTTTTATTAATTTACTAGGGCAGACACATAAGGCTACCCTATTGCCTTTCTTTAGTATCTGCAATTTATTTTGCTAGAGTCAAACTTTTTAATACTCGCTTTATTAGCTGAGCAAATCGCTCGTCACTACTGGTTATTATTTTTCGTGGTGCGACTTTAGCATGTCCAAAGATTGGTAATATAGGTAATTGCACTCCTGAACGTGCCCGTAATGCATTACGGTAGCGAGCAATTGGGTTAATTTCATAAGCAGCGCGAAAATGTTCTCTAGCTTTATCAATTAGATTGCGTTTTAAGTAAATTGCCCCTAGGTTATATAGTGCTGCATCAAACCCAGGATCTAGGGTTACAGCTTTACGTAGGTGTTTAAGTGCTGATTCTACTTGACCTTTAATCATATAGGTATGGCCAATAACAAAATACATTTCTGCTGTAGGCTCTAGTAATAGTGCTTGCTTAAAATGTGGTAATGCGTCGTCTAATTGGTTTTCACTAGCCAAAATACGCCCTAAAGCATAATGGGCTAAAAATGAATCTTTTTTTATTTTTAATGCTTTGACTAGGTAATTTTTTGCCTGGTTAAACTCACCATCATCACCAGAAACAACCCCTAACATTAATAAAGCCAAATAATGCTTGTTATCATATTTAAGTGTATGTTCTAGGTAATGTTGAGCAAGAATTAATTTTTCCTTATAAAAGAAATATTCTCCTAAAAAGAAATTTAGTTCTATATTTTCTGGATTAAGCAATATTGCTTTTTCTAGTAATCGAACCCCTTGTTGTGTTTCTTCTGCACTAGCAAGAAGGTTTAACCCTTCTGAGACAAATGAAACAAACTTTTCATCAACTATTTTTGGTGTTGCTGCAAGGATTTTTTGACGGTAGGTTTCTAATTTTTCCTTAAAATTATCTTGCTCATTTTTTTCTGCTAAACGTAACTGCCAAGTAGCAACTAACCTATCCTTATTTACTAGGTTTTCTTCACAGAGTAGAGAAATAAGAGCGTCCAACATTGCATGATCATAAAAACTTCCAGTAGCTTGTCGATGAAACATCTCTACTACGCGGTCAAAGCGTTCTTGCATACGTGCTAGTGTATACTCTAAAGCACTAATGCGTTCTAGTAAATGCTCTTCAATTGCTCCTATAGGAATTATTTCCTCAATACAAGCCCGAGGAGTAACTGTAATCATTAGTCTAGTATAACACTTTGAGCATAGCTCATTTATAATTGGATTTGGGGATTTACAAGCTTGACAGAAGATCATAGGGTACTATCTTTAGTTATTAACCCAGGACAAACTGGGGGGTTCATTAATATTGATAAAATCCTTTTCCGCTCTTACAACCTAGCCAGCCAGCATCAACATACTTTTTTAGCAAAGGGCAAGGACGGTATTTTGGATCATTAAAACCTTCATATAAAACATTCATAATAGCTAAGCACACATCTAACCCAATAAAATCAGCTAGTTGGAGTGGCCCCATAGGGTGGCGCATTCCTAGTTTCATAATTTCATCAACCGATTGTATTGTGGCTAAGCCTTCATAAACAGTAAAAATAGCTTCATTAATCATTGGCATTAGGATTCGGTTTGAAACAAACCCTGGTGCATCATTAACTTCAATTGCTACTTTACCAAAATCTTCAGAAAGCTTTTTTACAGTCTTAAAGGTAACATCAGAGGTAGAAATACCTCGAATTAATTCTACTAGTTTCATTATTGGTACAGGATTCATAAAATGCATACCAATAACGCGGTCTGGCCTAGCAGTTGCCGCAGCTAATTTAGTAATAGAAATCGAGGAAGTATTACTAGCTAAAATCACTTCCGGTTTAAGCATGCTATCAAGATTGGAAAATATTTCCATTTTTTTAGCTAGGTTTTCGCTAATTGCTTCTATTACTAAATCGGCCCTAAGAAGAGTTTGTAGGTCTACGGCTGTAGTGATTCGTTTAAGTATTTTTTTATGTTCACTCTCTGAAATTCGCTCTTTTTCTAATTCCAACCGTAAGCTATTGTTTATAGTGTGTTTAGCATGTTCAACTAATTCTTCACGTAGGTCATGTAGAATTACAGTAAAACCAGCGCGTGCTGCAACCTGAGCAATACCTGCCCCCATAGTACCCGCACCGACAATACCAATATTTTTTATTTGCTCAAGTTTTTCAGACATAAACCCTTTCAATAATAAACAATTATCTTTCTACAGCCATTGCTACAGCATTACCACCACCTAAACAAAGTGTGACAACCCCACGTTTAGCATCTCGTTTTTTCATTTCATAAAGTAGTGTTACTAAACAGCGTGTCCCACTAGCACCAATAGGATGACCAATAGCAATTGCACCGCCATTAACATTAACTCGATTTAGGTCTAAACCTAGTTCTCTACAAACAGCAATTGCTTGTACAGAAAAGGCTTCGTTAACTTCAAACAAATCAATATCTGCGGCGTGCCAACCTGTTTTTTGCAGTAATTTTTGCACTGCAATAACTGGTGCCATCATTACTTTTTTAGGTTCAGTGCCTCCAACAGCTTGTCCAACAATACGCCCTAAAACCTCTCTACCCGCAGCACGTTTACTGTTCATTACTACTACAGCAGCAGCACCATCATTTATACCAGGGGCATTTCCTGCTGTTACTGAGCCTTTAGGATCAAAAGCAGGTTTTAACTTGGCTAAAGATTCTAAAGAAGCATCGGCACGAACAGATTCATCTGCTTTTAACAAAAGAGCCGCGCCTTTTCTTTGAGGGATTTCTATTGTAAGGATTTCATCATCAAAACGCCCTGATTGGCCAGCAGCAAGTGCTTTTTTATGAGAATTTACAGAATACTCATCTTGTTCTTCGCGAGAGATATGATATTCATTTGCTACCCATTCACCACTATTGCCCATATGCCAATTTTCAAAAGCGCACCAAAGACCATCTTGGATAACTACATCTAGTGCTTGACCATGGCCTAAGCGATATCCATCACGTAGTTTAGAGAGTAGATAAGGAGCATTAGTCATAGACTCCATTCCACCAGCAACAACCACTTCTTCATCTCCACATTGAATAGCTTGTGCTGCTAGCATTACAGCCTTTAGCCCTGAGCCGCATACTTTGTTGATTGTTAATGCAGAAACAGTCCCCGGAATTCCAGCGTTTAATGCCGCCTGACGAGCAGGATTTTGCCCAAGACCAGCACTTAAAACATTGCCCATAATTACTTCTTCTACTTCGCTAGCATCCAGTTTCGCTCGTTCATAAGCTTCTCTTACGACTCTTGCACCTAATTCTGTTGCTTTTAGGTCTTTTAGCCCTCCTTGGAATCTACCCACAGGAGTGCGAACTGCACTAACAATTACTACTTCGCTCATGCCAAACCCTTTCTCTTGTCCCAAACTCTTTTAGGATAAAATGTTGATAAATATTGATTGATTATAGTTTTATGGTTTTAAGTTACAACTTGTAGTTACTAACTGTCAAGGTAGAGGAGTCTGCTAGTTACTCTTATGTATTTTAAATCGCTGGACTTGATTCTAGTTTGTTACTCCCATAAGCATTAGCACCACTTATCGCTTCTGTTGGGCGTAGAGGTAGCCAAACTCGGAAAGTAGTGCCTTTGGTTAGAAGACTCTCTACTTGTAGCCTACCACCATGCCCTTCAATAATACGCTTTACCAAGGCTAAGCCTAACCCTGTGCCCGTTTCTTTAGTGGAAAAATAAGGTTCAAAAATTTTCTCTAAGTTTTCTGGCTCAATACCTATACCTGTATCTGTTACAATTACATCTACTCCTTCTGCAAAAGGATGAAAATTAATTTTTAGTTCTCCTCCATCAGGCATAGCCTGTTGAGCATTAAGAATTAGGTTAGAAAAACAACTCTTTAACCGCTCAATATCTGCTTCGATTATTGGTAAACTAGTATTTTCATCTAAAAACATTTTTATTGATTGTTGCTCAGCTTGTTCAGTAGTGAGTGTTAAAATTCCTCCAATAAGCTCACGTAAGTTTATTGGTTTAGGGTTAAGGTTTAAGGGTCTTCCATAGCTAAGAAAATTACGAATTAATCTGTCTAGTCGCTTTATTTCATCTTTAATTCCATCCATTTTATCAACAAATTTTTCTTTGGCACTTTCATCAGTAGGAGCAAATTTACTACGCAAATAATCTATTGTTAAAGAAATATAATTAAGAGGGTTTTTTATTTCATGTGCAATACCAGCAGCTAAACGCCCAACAATTGCTGACTGTTCAGCCCTATGTAGTCGCAATTCCAGTTCACGCCGTTCACGTAGCCCTTTTACCATTTCATTAAAAACTTTGATTAACTGCCCTAGTTCGTCTTGACGGCGAATAGCAACATTAATCTCAAAATCGCCTTCTGCTACACGACGAGCGGCATTTATTAGTTCGCCTAAGGGTTTGATAAAACCAAAAATTAAAAATAAGGCAACTACTAAAGAAACTACTAAAATCCCACCTGTTCCTAACAAACGGCCAAAAGAAGTCCATCTTAATTGTTCGCTTAAATCATCAGAAAAAATAATAATAATATAAGTATATTGGTTAGTTGATGAATCTGC
>JAHFUF010000188.1 GCA_023265235.1 Blastocatellia bacterium | reverse complement strand
TTTAAATGCGGGGACAACATAGATGCCAAATATAACGATTGCCCCTAGTACAAATAGGACGACGATAGCCGGATAGATTAAGCCCGCTTGAACTTTTTGGCGGGCGGTATCACTGCGTTTTAAATAACGAATAATGAGGTCTAAAATGCCCTCATCTACCTGTTGGCTATATTGCCCGCGCCGTTTAGTCCAATTGCCAGAGCGTTCGGCAGCGCCAATGAGGGCGCAATACTCAGCGCCAAAGATACGAGGATAAAGCGCTAGAGCAGTGGGGATATACATGCCCCGATCTATGTGTAAGGCGATATCTGTAAATGCGGCGGAAAGTTTAGCATTACTAGAGGTGTGAGCATAAAGGCGAATGGAATCAACAACAGATTTACCACTTTCCATTTGATCTCTGAGCGACTCAGTGAAACTGATTTTCTGATCAGTGGAGGCTTTGGTACTGCGATCCATCGCGGTTTGTTTAGGCTTAGTATGTATCTTGGTTGCTGTGGCACTAGACATTCTTACACTCCTGACAATATTTTAGATCTTTATAAATACGGTAAATTTTTTCTTTCCTAAGAAAAACTCTCACTAAAAAGCAAGCTAAACTCTCATTACATATACACTTCGTTAGCCTCATCAAAAGTATTATTGACGGCGATGTCCAGTCCTTCCATTTCAGGATCAGGATGAGAAAGCCGACTGATCACTTCTGACAAACGCGTCTCGCCCATCAGGGCACGGGTTAACCCGTTCATCCACATGGTGTGCATACCCTCACTAATCGCTTGTTTACGTAGTTGCCAATTACTTGCTTTATTAGCAATTAACTCGCGCAGACTGGCAGAGATTTTGAAAATCTCAAATATGCCAAATCTGCCTTTAACACCACTACCCAAACAGTTGGGGCATTTGCGGCCATCAGCTAGATGGCCACTAGCACGTATAAACCTGATTTCTTGTTCCCATTTGAGGTTTTTAATATATTCACTTAAATACTCAACTTCAGGGAGTTCTTTGTCTTCTACCATTACGCATTTATCACAGTTTTTTTGTACTAAACGTTGGGACACAACTGCCCGCAGGCAGTCAGCAAGATTAGCATAATCAATACTTAGATTATTTAACCTCCGTATTACTTCTGTACTAGTATTAGCATGAATAGTTGTCAGAGTTAAATGACCGAGAATGGAGGCTTCCACACAGGCAGTTGCATCAGCACTCGTGCGTACTTCAGATAGCACAATTATGTCGGGATTATGCCGTAAAACTTGGGGCATATAGTCTGCATAGCCGCGCCCTTCTGTTACTTCTATTTGATTTATGCCTGGCAGTACTACTTCTGTAGGGTGTTCGATGGTAACAATTTTGTACTCTGGATGTCGTTGCTGTAACTCTAGTAATGTTGAGATTAGCGAGCCATTTTTACCCGTATTGATACGCCCCGCAAATAGGACTAGGCCATCACTAGCATTTAACACCTCTCGATCAAGTATCGCTTGTTGACTAGGGAAAAAGCCTAAGTTCTTTAGGTTGAACTTAAACCCAAATTTATCTTGAATACGAATTGAGATTGAACTGCTCTGTTCGTTACCAGCATGAATAAAATTTACCCGTAACTCTATCTGTGACTCTTTTGTCCCGTATTTAATCCTACCTTTAATTAGTCCGGTGCCGTCTTCACGCTCCCTAGCACTATCGAGATTAGAAACAGTGCGTAAAACTCTGATAAATGAGCGATAGACATCTAAACCCATGTCTTTGCGATAGAGATCACGCATCATTCCGTCGATACGTACTAAGACCAACATTTCTGTCTTCCATACACCATTGGCAAAAGGGGTGCGGTTAAAAAACATATCAACATCAGTAGCACGTAAATGATGAGCATCGCACACAAAGCCCTTGAGGATTGCAAAGATACGGTTATCTTCATCCGAGAGTCTACCAATCTCAAAGTTGATCTGGGCTTTAGTTTCGCCTTGTGAGGTATCAACCTGGCTGAAGTGGTGTTCTCGATGAGCTTCTTTTTGTTTTTGGAGGATCTCAGAGCCAATACCACAGTACTGCTCGTCTATATAGATGGTAAGCAAGGATTCGTCTAAATGTACGAATTTAAAGTCTATTTGAGGGTGATTTGTCTTTAATTGCCGAAGTGCTTCATCTCGTTTAATCGAATTAGTGAAGTAAAGTTGTAACGTATTAGTAGCAATATTAAAATCAAAGGGTAAAATTCCAAACTTCTTTGCTAGTTCTGGGCGAATAAAATTTAAGGTATCGGTAGGAATATCTGCGGTAATATCAAGAGTAGAGAAAGGGTTTTTCTGTTCAGAGACTAAGGTATTACTAAAAGCTAAGTCGTTAGATTCGCTAGTAAAGCTATTAGATTGATTAGATTTACTCGATGTATTAGCTTTGATAGGCTTAACTTCACTTTGCTTAGTTTCGCTAGCAACAGGTTTAACTATGGGCGCAGTAACTGATGGCTTATTGTCAAAGTTAGCTTTTACTGGCTCTATAACAGGAAAACTTGTTGTTTTTGAGACACTATTAGAAAGGGGTTGATCTTCTTTCTTATTAATCTTACTAATTTTATTACTATTACTATTACTATTGGTATGGCCTTTACATTCCCCTGCTTGCGCTAAACGTGTTGCTGGTTGCAAATTGAACATGCTAAACATCTTATCCGAAATCTTATCTATTAAACGCATTAGTTTCTCTCCTTATACTTATCTTAGCTTGTATTTTTTCTTAGTAGTCTTATTGTATTTGCGTTTTTTTACCAACATAAGCGTTAACACTAATAATTCCTTTAGTGAAGTTATAATCTAGTGTTTTTGTTTTGTTTTGCGCTGTGCCGTCTGGCTGTTGGCTAGCAGGCGTAACCGTTTCCTGAATTTTAACGTTTTGTACTTTGAGTAATCTTTCATAGCGGGCAATATCGTCTGTAAATCTACCTATCTGGTCGATATCGCCATACACCCCAATAGTGATAGGAATCTCTGTTAGATCTCCGGCCTGTTTCACGCCTTTATCTTGTGAAAAATGCTCTAGCCTGATGTTTCTCGCTTTAGCATCCTCTGCTAACCAATTTAAAATTTTGGTGAGTTCAGATTCTTCAGGGATCAAACTTTGGAGCTGTTTATACTGATCTTGGGCTTTAGAACTTTGTAAGGTTAATTTAGTGAAATTTTCTCGTACCACCTCTAATGCTCTATTCTCTGTTGCCAATTTCTCGACTTTGGCGGTCAACTTAGCGTTAGCTTCCGCCCGATCATCAAAAATTAACCAGTTGGTGACGAAATAAGAGCAAATGATGATAACAAGTCCAATTGTCAAAGTGACACTAATATCTTTATAGTTGACTTGAGAAGGTTGTGTTTCATTAGTTTTTGTTTGCATAAATATGTACTCCTATGCTATTTAGTCTCAATTTTGGCAAGCTGTTGAGTTAGAGGTGCTATGAAATTTAAAGAGCCAATGTTACCTCTATATTGAGTTTCAAAAGTGAACTCGCATTTTAACGGGTCAGTGCTATCATAAATGGGCGTTACGTTCTGAAACTGACCTTGGAGGGCGAGGTTATTAAAGAAGTCTACGACTGACTTTTTATCATTAGACCGGCCTGTTGCCCTGATGTTAGTACCTGTTACATCAATTGTTGTATAGGAGATAAAATTTGGGCTACTACGTAATAATTCATGGATAGTTGTTGGCACTACTAGCTGATTATCCCGAATATTGGAGATAGTAATAATACGATCACTAATTGTTTTAACTGTTGCTCTGTACTCGGTGTATTCTTTCTTAACATTAGCCAAAGCTTCACTACGTTTACCTTCACTCTCCAACTGTGCTTGAAGTTGGTTGGCGCTTGTTTCGCTAACCCAAAACCGGTAGGCAAATAGTCCTAAACCAATTAAGAGACACGCGGCTAATAAACGACTTTGCGCCACCACTGCGGGCCACACATTTGCCCAGATTTTAAGCCCGCTCTCTTTCAGCTTATCTCTAACAGATTCATGTATTTGAAAGGAAAGTTCTTGGGTGAGATCTCGGCAGATATTATTATCTTGTAAAGATAGTAGATCTACGCCTAACCCTTCCGCCGCCATTAGCGCTCCACAGATAGGTACAACCCACGCATAACTGTCAAGTATATTACAACTACTAAAATTGAGTGGACTTGCCGCAGACGTGTTACGCCTTAGATCCCAGAGTTCAGCGCCAAATTTCGCATGGGCAAATAAGGGGACTACTTCATCACTTATGTCACCAGAGAATAAAATCTTATCAAAAGCAGGACAATTAGCTTTAACTAAATCTTCCATACTAGTATTAATAAGTTCTTGTAGTTTAATTAAATGCTGATGCTTAGTACTAGCCTCAAAGGGTAGTAGATCATAAGCGACTCGATGAGAAATTAGCTTGCCATGTTCTATGGCTATTAAAATCGCCATACTATCTGCGATATGAAGTAAGCCTGTGACGGTTTTCTCAAAATAATCAGGGTAAATCCTGTTGAATGCGTAAATAAGTACTATCGAGCTATGGTTTATATTGTCAAGCTTGAGATTGGGTGCTAACGCTGACCTCAGATTAGCGGGCTCGTCTGAATTTATTGAGATGAGCAAGCCATGAGAACCCACATTAAACCAATCTACTACCGTATTTTCGTTACTAACCATTGACGCTTCACGATAATGATCAAGATTTCGTGCCGAAATTGGCTCTTCAATCTCATGAACAGCGCTATCATTGTTGTATCCCGCTATTAATGTGATCACAAAGGGGTTTGTCTCTGCCACTATTGCTGCTATTGTCTCTTCATCTTTGCATACTCTCGCTTGTTTGATAGCCAAAGTTTGTTCCTCTAAGTTAAGCACAGCACTAATAAGTTTACATGTATTAGTACTATTATCTAAATCTAGCGAAATGATGTGTCGAGTTGCCATAAGCCACCTTTAAGAATTTTTCTGTTATATATACACAATCTCTAAAATCGGAAAATTGTTACATTGTTTTTCCGGTTTTTAGAAAAAAGTTCCTTTTTTGGTTACAGCAATTACTGTGCCAATACTTACTTAAATCCATTGTTAAAAGATTAAGCCTTGTATTATCTATCGGATAGACATAGTGCAAATATAGTTCTGAATCAAAGAAGGTTTGGGACTAACAAAATCGACTTAGAAGTTTGGGCAATTGATACCAAGGAATGTTTTCGAGGTGCTAGGTACTATTTAGGTTTTTGTTTAAGCAGATAGCCCCATAATCTACTTATTTCATTTTCGGTAAAGTTATGTTGAGCTAATAAGCCTGAAGCTTGGGACTTGTTTTTAGCCGCTTCTTTTAACCAAAGTAAAATTGTGTAACCTTGAACTTGTTTACTGCGTTCTATACTAACTAAGGAATTATTGTTTGCTAATAGTTTGAAGCATTCTATGATAGTTTCCTCGGAATAGTGTTTAGAATAGAAGATAGTTCCCTTTGTTTCGGTTATCGTCTTTTTGCAATTTTTGCACTGATAGCGTTGTGTACCTTTGCGACTAAAACCAAATTTATGGATAGTTGCGTCTTGTAATTTTTTATAATAGATACATTGTTCATTCCAGCAAACAATTTGTGTACTCATAAATTTTTGTCAATGAAAGCTCAGACTCTAGTACCGTTAAGGACGTTTCTGTATTATAATTATCAACACGTTTCCAAGTAATTATACACACAAGTGATAGTTTTGCACAAAAACCGGAAAAACTATGTAACATTTCTCTGGTTCAGTTGATTATATATTATGAAGGGTAATTTAGAACTAGACAAAGATTTGCTTAGGCGTTTCTTTAACTATGAAGAGGCTGCGTTTAATGCAATTTATATAAAATATGAAAAAGGTATTTATCGCTATATATTAAAAAAATTGAATAGTAAAAATAAGAATGAAGCTAAAGATGTAGCCCAAGAAACTTTTATAGCTCTGATACAAATACGAACAAAAGGTTTGAAGAAACCTTATGATAATAATTACTTAAGGAGATTTTTATATCAAGTAGCCAGAAAAAAAGCTATTAATTGTATAAACAAGAATGGTGATATGATAGATATAGAAGAAGGGGAGCATACTTTCATTGTTACCGAAGAAACTGACGCAACATTACACATGAAAAATTTATTGCAAAAGATTGATATATATATAGACACATTAGAAGAAAGCTTAAGAGATGTAGCCCTTTTATTATCTGAAGGATGCGAGGCTGAAGACATAGCAGAGATACTCGAAGTGAACAGACGAACTATAGATGTAAGAATAGCACGATTTAGGGGCAAACTTAGAAATTTTGTCTTAAAATTTTCTACAGAAGATGAAGTAAGCATATTAACAAAGCAGGAAACGGACGAAAAAAAAAGTAACAATAGCCCAAACAATAGGTTAAAAGCTTTAATTAGAAGAATCGTTTTTTGGCAGATAATTTGTGAGATGATAAAGTAAGGGGGCAGCACAATAATTGTGCTGGAGATTTATGAGTTCTAATTTACAAGATCAGAAAGATAAGAAATTTGAGGTTACGGATGCCCAGCTAGATATTCTATTAAAGAAAGCTTTGAATCGATCTCCTGTTCCGGACTTATGGCCAAAGCTTCTGGCAGAGTATCGGAAAACACAGTCAGAAAGCCTTCCTATCGTGAATTCAAAAATCTCTTCTAAAAACTTTTTTGAACGATTTTTGGAGCATGTCAGATTGCCTATCCCCCGATCAGTTATTGCCGGTGTTGTAACTATGTTGGTATTGGTGTTAGGGGTCGTGTTCGTAAAACCAATAATTTTCGATAACTCAAACCAAATAGCTAAAAATATTAATCCTAATATAGAGAATACAAGATCGTCGGGTAATACTATAATAAGCTTAAAAGATGTAAAAATTATCTATATCAATCTTGAAAATAGAGAACTAAAGAGCGAGTTAATAACACAGTTTAAATCTCTCAATTGGAAGGTTACAGATACCCCCAACATAGAAAATATAAGTTTTGAACTGGAGAATAACTATAGATTAGTTATTCTTAATGGGGACGCTGACACTTTGTGGGACAAAATTATTGATCCAACAGAGATTTCTCTTAATCCTAAAAAATTAGGAGAAGAAATAATAACAGATTTAAAGAATAGCATAAAAGGGAATTAACATTATGAAAATTTACAGAAATAAAGAGTTTAGTGATAGTTTATTATCAACAGATCCAAAGAAATTTTTTGATTTACACCCAACAATTAGTCATCTATTTCGTTTTCGTCACGCTGCTTTAAAATATCGCAGCTATGGGGAAATCTTTTGTAAGCGGTTAATAGATGAAAAAGTGTTAAATCCTAAAGTAAAAGTTATTGTTGAACTAGGTGGTGGTTTAGGAGATTTTGCTTATGGTTTTTTATCTTGGCTTAAACTAGAAATAGCAAACGGTCTAAAACTTGATTATAAATATATCATTATCACCGAAAATGCTATTTTACAAAAAGAACAACAACAGAAGCTAAAAGCATTTGGTAATGTTGAATTTGTAATTAGTAATAGCGATACACTCCCTTTTAACAATAATGAGATTAAAGGTCTGTTCATTATCAATCAATTATTACAGAGCTATGAATCAGTAGAACTTACTGAAGAAGAATGGAAAAACTCAGAAGATCCTGTCATCCTACAAATGAAAAAATCTAAAATACAGAGAAGCTTTCCTCTTTTAATTAATATAGGCGTTGGGCGGTTAATGCTAGAAATCACTCGGATCTTAGATCGAGAATCAAGTTGTGTAATTGTTGAGTCAGGTTCTATGGATAAAGTTGAATTAAAGAATGGAAGAATTACTTTAAGTTTTGCAGATTTGTTAGCACTTGCTGATAGACTTAAGTTATTTACGCTTGATGAAACTTTGCGTTTAATCTATAACCACAAATTTACAGCATTGATGGATTTTCTAGAATTTAGAAAAGATATTCGTGTAACAAATTTAACTGATATACACGCTCTGTCAAAAGGCGATCCGTTAGCAGGATGGCAAATATACGCAATTTCCTTAGATGAAGTTAAAGCTAAATATAGCAGCTACGGGAAAGATTTTGACAAATTAGGAGATACCCTTTTACAGAATCTAAACGGGCCGACGATAAACCAAGAAGGATTTCCAGATGAAGGATTATCTTGTAAAGATTGTAGTGGTCAGATAGATAGTTGTACAATTTGATGACCAGGGAGGGGAAAAATTTGAGAACCATTGAAGAAAAAGAGGAAAGAATTGGCTTGGGGAGAAATAATAACGAGAGAATCTT
>JAHFUF010000823.1 GCA_023265235.1 Blastocatellia bacterium | reverse complement strand
TTTATATGACCTATCCATCTTCTCTTATGACTGGAAATTTACTCGTGGTGGATTTCAGGTTATTGGTGAATATGCTCGCGCTGGTATAGAAAGAGCACCTGAAGGAGATGACGAAATTGCAGCAAAAGCCTTTCTTCAATCTTTACCTAAAGGTGATTATGTAAATACCTTTGATTTTCTAGATGCCAATATTAACGAACCAGTTTTTGATAAACCTGCTCGTTCTATGGACGGAATATATCTTGAAGCACGTTATCGTTTCCATCCACGTTGGCTTACAGAACGTACTACTGAAGACGCTTCAATTGCTCCTGTTTTCCGTTATGATCAAGTGAATTTTGACCGTTCATACAAAGACTTTAGTTTTCCACTTAATCTACGCCGCTATAGCATGGGGTTGTCAATCCGTCCTACTGAAGCAACAACATTTAATATGACTTATAGCTTTAATCGTAAGCCAGATTTATTCTTGCGTTTACCAGATGGTCGACCATTTCCACCCTATTTTACTAACTTAGGAGTAAATACTTTTAGTTTTGGGATGGCTATTGCGTTCTAAGTTTTAGTTTTTAGACTCTCTTAGAACTCTAATCTGATAATTTTGCTCAGATCCTTATTTTATAGGGATCTGAGTTCGTTCTTTTTGAAACTAGCTGGAGGAAAATAACTATTATGAAACGTTTTAAACAAATATTCATTGCCTTTTTTATTTTGTTTTCTTTTCTTTTTATTATTAATAATGAACCATCAATTATCGCACAACAAACTGCTACAGAAGCCTCTACTGGATTTGATAATCAAAGTAATGGATTAACTGATGCAGCAACTCACAAGAAAAACCTTGAGGGATTTGCTGAAGTAGAAGGTATAAAAGATGGTATTGGCCCAGTGTTTAATTCTTTTTCTTGCGGTGAATGTCATTCTAACCCTGTTATAGGTGGTAGTAGCCAAATTACTGAACTGCGGGCTGGTCATTTTGATGGACAAAAGTTTATTGAACACCCTGGAGGATCCCTTATACAAAGCCGTGCTATTGACGCATCGATTGTAGAAAAAGTCCTAGAAGGCAACGAGGTACGCGCCCTGCGCCTCTCATTAAGCATTCTAGGGGATGGTTTTATTGAAGCCATTGATGATGCTGTTTTACTTGATATTGCTAAACAACAACCTAACCTTTCTGGTGGAAAAATTAATGGCCAAGCTCTTTGGGTACCAATTGAAGAAGCTCCTGGTGTAATGCGTATAGGGCGTTTTGGTTGGAAATCTCAACAAGCTAGTTTACTCTCATTTTCTGGTGATGCCTACACTAATGAAATGGGTATTACTACACCACTTTTTCCAATAGAAAATACCTCAAATGGTAAATCTGTGGGTAAGTTTGACAATTTAACTGACCCTGATGAAGAGGATAATGATGATATTGATGGGTTTACTGAGTTTATGCGAGCAACTAAACCACCTTCTCGTGACCAACAATTAGCCAATACTAGTAGTGCTTTAGCAGGAGAAACAGTTTTTAATAATATGGGTTGTGCAATATGTCATGTTTCTACATTTAAGACCTTACCTGCTGGCTTTAAGATAAATGGAAGTACATTTACTATTACACCAGCATTAGGAGACAAAATTATTCACCCCTATAGCGATTTCTTACTACATGACATTGGCACAGGTGATGGTATTGTTCAAAATGGTGGACAAGAAACTAGAAATAAAATTCGTACTGTCCCTCTTTGGGGGCTTCGCACTCGTAACAGATTTATGCATGATGGGTTGTCTCTAACTGTAAACGAATCTATCTTGCGCCATTCTGGTACAGCCACTTCTGTAATTGATAAGTATCGCACCCTTAGTAAAAAACAAAAACAGCAAGTACTGACTTTCTTAAACTCCCTATAATTGTATGAAAAGACGTGTATTTATTACAAAATTGATAAAAGGAGCAGGAGTAGTAACAACTCTTGCTTCTACTCCTTTGATTGGTTGGTCACAAGAAAGAGCTTACTTAACTCCTGATCAAGCACTAAAACTGGTTTTTCCAAAATCAGAAAAGATTATTACTGAGCAAAAACAGTTAACTGATGAACAAATAAAAAAAGTAGCTAATCTTTTAAGAGTCCAAGTTTCTAAAGAACAAGTTTTTTTTCGAGCTACAACAACAAACCTACTTGATGGTTATGCAATGATTATTAATGAGGTTGGGAAAGATCAATATATTACTTTTATTGTCGCTTTAACCCCTGAGTTCAAGGTTTCACGGGTAGCATTAATGATTTTTCGAGAAACTCGCGGTTGGGAAGTCCAAGATGCTAGGTTTTCTAACCAGTTTAAGAATAAAACCAGCAAAGATCGTCTATTAATTGGGGCTGATATTGTAGGAATTACTGGAGCAACTCTCTCTGCTCGCGCTTTTTGTCGTGGGACAAAGAAAGCTCTTGTTTTATGCGAAACTGTTTATGGATAATGAGATAAGACAGATAAAACAGATAAGACAAGGTTATTATTTAATGGGAACACTTGTAGAGGTTATTGCTTATGTAGATAGCTTTTCTATTAACCCCAATTTGCTACTAGAAAAAGCTTTTACAGAATTTGAGCGTATAGAAAAAACCTTTA
>JAHFUF010000822.1 GCA_023265235.1 Blastocatellia bacterium | reverse complement strand
AGCGTATGGTTGTCCGTAATTTGCTGTCCAGGTAGGTAATATAATCCTCGCCCCGCACGTTCTAAGATCCCCTCACGATAAAAATGCCATAAATACCGTGATGGTATCCCATACGCCACCAAATCTTTAGCGCTTATTATCCCTTTATCTTCTGCTATCTCTAATAACATTTTTGCCTTAGATTTCATAAAACTAATTATATCATAAACTCGCGGCATTTAATTATATTCTCCTAGTATTTATGATATTTTTTACTTCTCTTTCGCACCAACCAATCATTTCCTCTTACCTTAATAGCCTATGTTTCTTCCCCCTTTCTTAATACCAGCTAATTAACTAGCTTATCTTGCTAGCATAGAACTAATCTTATTTACCTAGACAAACAAGCGAGTACTTTATGGAAGAAGAATACTTTTTTGACTGCCCTTACTGTGGTGAACAAATCTCCATGTTGCTCGATCTCTCCCTCAACCATCAATCTTATATTGAAGATTGCGAAGTCCGTTGTCAGCCCATCCTCATTTCTTACTACGTTGTTGAGCAAGCTGTCACCACTTTTCACCCCTCAACCTTACGCTAGCCTCTTTCTCTTTCCCCTCTTTTTATCCTCTTAATACGCCACTAATCACCTAGCTGACATTTGCCCAACATCTACCTAAATAACGTGAGTTCGAGATAAAAACTCTTTGTTATAAATAAGTTAGCTTATAAAAGCTTTCAAAATCTGGTGATTAAGGGCGAGAAACTAACTTCTGTTATGCCAATAGTTTAATTGTTATTAATAAATGCTTCAAAACAAGCTTGTTAGCTTCTTAAGTTGTTGATTTGATTCAACTCTTATGTCGAACTCACGTTAAATAATTAGGTTTAATACTACCAGACAACCGGCCACCATAAATATCCATGTCCGGTTGTCTGGTAGTTATAGGTCTACTTACCCTAACAAAAAATTATCAGGGCAATCTCTTGCCTTGGCTCAAGCTAATCCGTAAGAACTTACTACTGCTAAAAGTTTGCTTGGTGCAGATCTGGCCAAAGCAAAGCGACATCTACATTTTCATTAGTTAACTCCTCAACAGTTTTATAACTCAAACCTTGATATCCAGCCAATTCACAAAGCTGTTCTGGCCCGTTTTCGATCATACACTCAACGGGAAAATATTTTACTCCATGTACAAGTAGCCATATTATTCTTGTTATCCCATTGGTAAACCCAATAAACTCATTAAAGTTAGTAACTTTGTGAGGATGGGGAATACCTATTAATTTTTTTACAGACTCCAAAAAACTTGGCTTCGATATCTCAGGAGATGAGCTTGCTTTACTGTAAAATACAGTGGCTAAGGGGACAGGATTATCAATGCTGCATAAAAACCCTTCTGTCGCACTAGGCAATTTCCTGAAATTCTTCCATGTTTCAATAGTTCCTTGACTTATTGAGTCGTGTACCCTAGCTGGTTCGTTACGCCACAATTGAACAAATTTGTCTGCGTCCACAATTACCACACATCGCCTATCATTTCCATAAGGTGTTCTTATGGCGGACATATAAACGCACTCTTTATTAGCCAATTCTATTTGAAAAATCGCGGTTGTTGCCCCATACAATGGTTTAGTACTATATAACTGCATCATGTTTTCGACCTCCTCAAGTTGTTATGTTACTAGTGTTTAGCTAAGTAAAGCCAAAAGCTGACTAGCCTAATTGTTGTGCGTCAGCTTTTGGCCATCTGTAGTTGCTTAACTAGCCTTACTTGCTAGCCTTATCGTGAGAATATTTGGCCTGTTTTGCCGCATCTGCACCCCCACTAAACTTGGGAGTCTGATTCTTATTATGCTGCTTACCCTTTTGCTTGTTATCAGCTAATTTATTTACTTTCGCTTGTTGCATATCCGGATCATCTTCCGGCATAGCAAACTCTTCTACCAGTGCTTCTCCTACTGGTTTTGCCTCTCTGGGATCAGGGGGAATTATGTGCCAGAATCTCGCACTAATAAAACCCGGTTTGTTCCCATTAATGATAATCTGTTGTTTTCTGCTTATCCCTCTCACCTCCGCAGGTAACATTAAAGGTCGTCTTGTCTTCCCGATTGATTCGGAAATCTGTTCGCGCCCCAAAATTCCCCCTGTCTTAGTCCTAGTGACTTGTTTTTCTACTATCGTCTTTTCACCCAATAGTTTAGAGACATATTCACACGAGGCCAGATCTGATAAACCGGCTAACACTATCTTGGTAATACAGTTTCCTACTATCACACTAGCTGCATCTCGACCATACACCTTATCTAACTGCGATAAGCTTTGTAACCCCAACACCAACCCCACTTTTCTTCCTCTCAAAATTGTAATATCTACTTCTAACTTGGGAATCCGGCCAATGTTCGCCACCTCATCTAGAAATAGACAGATCGGGATTTCTCCTTCCGCCTGCTTTAGTTGATATAAACACAGGGTAAAGAATAGACTACTCAAAGGTTGCAGCAAGGCTACATCCTCTTCTGATAGCACCCAATAAACTCCCGTGCGCGCTTTTCTCAAGGTCGTAAAATCGGGCGGGACTAAACTTGCGGAAGTAAATTGCGCAATGGCAACATCTTCTAGCCAGGTTAAATTCATC
>JAHFUF010000187.1 GCA_023265235.1 Blastocatellia bacterium | reverse complement strand
AGGCTGCTTCTCTTAACACTATGGGTTTGGCTCTTGATCCTATAGGAATTGGTAATTTTAGAGACAAGTTTTCTTAAACCTCTCAGTCTTAACTTTCTGTTGACTTCAAAAATATTGTTTAGTAGGAGAAAAAATGGCTTTAATAAAAAAGAAAAGTTTTCTTTATGGTATATGGCCAGTTTTTGAAAAAGAATGTATTCATATTATACGTAGTTGGCAAGTGCGACTGCTTTCACTTATTATGACCGCGGTAGAAATAGTGCTTATTGGCATAGCAATAGACACTAATGTTCGTCAAGTTCCAATGGTTGTTTATGATATGTCTAATAGTCAAGAAAGCAGAGAGATGATAAAAAGCTTTCTTAACACAGATACTTTTTTACTAGTCAAACAGGCGTATTCTGATAAGGAAATTTATGACACTGTAGTTTCTGGTGAGGCTAGAGTTGCACTAAAAATACCTAGCGATTATTCAAGAAGGATTTCTGAAGGAAATGCAAATGTTTTGGTGCTTACAGATGGTTCAAACTCCATTGTAACTACAGCCGCGCTTGCTGCTGCTGATGGTGTAGCAGCACAACAGTCTATTAAATTAACGCTAGCAAAAAGCCTAGTACCAAGCGAACAGGTAAATGTAGAGGCTCGTCAAATAATTCTTTTTAATCCTAATACTTACACTCCAAATTTTATTATTCCTGGACTGGTTGCTTTGCATGTACAATCAATAGCTTTAATGATGGCTGCTGGTGCGGTTGCTAGAGAAAAAGAAAAAGGCACTATAGATCAACTTTATCTTACCCCAGCTAAGCCTTTAGGAATAATTATAGGGAAACTCTTACCTTATGGCGCATTAGGTATTATTCAACAGACTGTTGTGCTAGTAATGTCGTATTTTGTCCTAAACCTCACCATACAAGGAAGTTATATTTTATTACTTCTATTAACATTACCATTTCTTTGGGTATGCCTAGCAATAGGTGCATTAATTTCAGTAACAACAAACACACTTATGGCTGCTAATCAAATTGCTATAGCACTAGATTTATTTTCCTTATTTTTAGGAGGAGTCTTTTTTGAAATTACCAGCATGCCAAAAGCTTTTCAATGGATTGCATCTCTAATACCTACTACACATTACATTAATATTACTAGAGGCATAATGGTTAGGGGTGCTGGTTTTGAGCATCTTTGGTACAGCGCATTAGTAATGTTTTCAATAGGTACTATTGCTATGTTCATTGCTGCTTGGCGATTTAAAAAGCAACAATCTGTTTAGTAGGGGTGGACTGTTCGCCCTTCTTTAGAATCAATAGGTTAGTCTAGTAAATTCCATTTATATTAAATTATTTTAAGCCCATAGATAAATCAATGGGCTATTGTCAGATGCCCTTACAGGGCATTAGGATTTTATAAACTCTGTCCCTTCAACTCTTTGTAGCCCCATTAGGGGCTTTTGATAATAGCCCAGTCCTTTAGGGCTGGGTATGGGTTGGGTCTTTTTTATAATTTTATCTTAAAGGTATTGTTTACTATGATTTCAGAGGGTCTTACTAATCTTGAATGCTCAGATATTGCTATTATTGGGTTGGCTGGGCGGTTTCCACATGCAAAAAATATCGATGAATTTTGGGAAAATTTATCTGCTGGTATAGATTCAATTACTTATTTTTCTGAGCAAGAACTAAAAAATTCTGGCGTAAGCGAGACACTAATTAATAACCCTAACTATGTAAAAGCAGGAATGCTTTTAGAAGATATAGGCATGTTTGATGCTCCATTTTTTGGTTTTTCTCCTAGAGAAGCACAATTGATGGATCCTCAACATCGTTTGTTATTAGAAGTTTGTTGGGAAGCCCTAGAAAATGCTGGTTATGACTCAGAAAGGTCTTCAGCCCGTATAGGGGTTTTTACAGGGGTAGATTTAAGCCGCTACCTAATAAATAATATTTGCCCAAGGCGAGATTTTATAGATTCTCTACATTTAACAGATACGGTTTCGCTTAGTAATAATGGAGATTTTTTACCCACGCAAATTTCCTATAAGCTTAATCTTAAAGGGCCTAGCCTTAATGTCCAAACAGCTTGCTCTACTTCTCTAGTTACAGTGCATTTAGCTTGTCAAAGCTTGCTTAACTATGAGTCTGATATGGCTTTAGCTGGTGGAGTGGCTATCACACTTTTAGAAAAAGAAGGTTATTTATATCAAGAAGCAGGTATTTTTTCTTCTGATGGTCATTGCCGTGCTTTTGATGCAAGAGCTAATGGGACAGTAGCAGGAAGTGGTGCTGCAATAATAGTCTTAAAACGATTTTCAGATGCTTTGTCTGATAATGATACAATTTATGGAGTTATAAAAGCCTCTGCTGTTAATAATGATGGCGCGGCAAAAGCAGGTTTTACTGCCCCTAGTGTTGAAGGGCAATCCAAAGTTATTATAGAGGCACTAACAGTTGCCGATACTCCAGCAGAAACAATAAGTTATATAGAAACTCATGGCACAGCTACAGCCTTAGGAGATTTGGTTGAAATTGCTGCTTTAACAAAAGCTTTTCAAGCTAGCACAGATAAAAAGGGGTTTTGTGCTATTGGTTCAGTAAAGTCCAATATGGGACACCTTAATAGTGCTGCTGGTATTGCAGGTTTGGTTAAAACCGTATTATCACTAAAGCATAAACAAATTCCTCCTAGTTTATATTTTGAAACTACAAACCCTAAAATAGATTTTGCCAACAGCCCTTTTTATGTTAACAACAAACTAACGGAGTGGAAAAGTAATGGGATTGCTCGCCGTGCTGGAGTAAGTTCTTTTGGTTTTGGTGGTACTAATGCCCACGTAATCTTGGAAGAAACTAATGTCGCTCCTTCAATAACTCCTCAACAAGATTGGAAAGTGATAGTTTTATCAGCTAAAACAGCTACAGCACTTGACATAGCGACTAGTAATCTAGCTCATCACTTACAACAAAATTCTAGTGTTAATCTCACAGATGTAGCCTATACTGCTCAAATTGGACGTAGAGGGTTTGCTTATCGACGTTTACTTGTTTGTCAAAACCTTACAGATGCGATAGAAAATCTTGCCACTTTAGACCCAAAACGAGTTTTTAGCGCGATAGCAGAAAATTATAGTAAATCTATTGTTTTTATGTTTCCTGGGCAAGGTACTCAATATATAAATATGGGGCGAGATATTTACAGGCAAGAACCTGTATTTCAAAAACATTTAGATGAATGTTTAGAGCTATTTCAACCTTTACTCGGTGTAACCCTACATAATATATTATATCCCTCGCCAGATGAGATAGAAGCTGCAAGTCAAGAGATTAATCAAACACATATTACACAGCCGCTAATTTTTGCTATTGAGTATGCATTAGCAAAACTATGGTTAGCTTGGGGCATAGTGCCTCAAGCTATGATTGGGCATAGCATTGGCGAGTATGTTGCTGCTTGTTTATCAGGAGTATTTTCTTTGTCTGACGCTGTTAAATTAGTGGCTAATCGTGGGCAATTAATGCAAAAACTAGCTTTAGGGGCAATGGTTTCTGTTAAATTACCAGAAAATGAAATCAGAGACTTATTAGGCGAAGAGCTTTCATTAGCAGCAGTTAATAGCCCTTCTGATACTGTAGTCTCTGGCACTAAACCAGCAATTGAAAGCTTTATTGATAGGTTAGGACAAGTTACTTATCAACGCTTACACACTTCTCATGCTTTTCATTCTAAAATGATGGATCCTATTTTGTCAGAGTTTGCAGAAGTAGTAAAAAGCATTACTCTTAATGTTCCTGAAACACCATTTTTATCTAACCTTACAGGTACTTGGATTACGAATGATCAGATAATAGATCCTAGTTACTGGGTTAATCACCTACGAAGTACAGTTAGGTTTAGTGATGGCTTAAAAGAACTCTTAAAGGTTGATAATTCAATACTTATAGAAGTGGGGCCGAGTTTATCACTTAGTAGCTTAGCAAAAGCTCACAATATACAAAACCATTTAATCACAGCATCTTTACCACATCCTAAAGAAAAGGCTTCTGATTTAAGCTTTATACTAAATTCATTGGGGCGGTTATGGCTAAATGGAGTAAACATAGAATGGTCTGCTCTTTACCAAAGTAAAAAGCCTAAGCGAATTGCACTACCTACCTATCCTTTTGAGCGTCAACGCTATTGGTTTGAGCGTCAAGAACGTCAAGAGCAACAAGAACAAGTCAGTAAAATTACAGAGTCTTTAACAAAACAACCTGACATAGGGAATTGGTTTTATACACCTAGCTGGAGACGTACAAACAAACTATTACTAACTAATCCAAGCTTATCAGAGCAAAAAAACTGGCTGATATTTGTAGATAATGTTGGTTTAGGAGAAGAAATAGCAAAACAATTAGAAGCTTCCAATCAAATTGTCAGCAAAATAATTTTAGGACAGCAATTTGAGAAATTGTCAGAAAATAGCTATACCCTTAATCTACAACGTGCTGGAGACTATCAATCATTAATACAAGATTTAGTGTCATTAAATAGGTTGCCAAAAAAAGTGGTTAATTTATGGAGCGTAAGCTCTAACCCTCAAGTAGATAACACTTTAGAGCTTTCACAAAATGCGACTTTTTATAGCCTACTTCTTTTAGTTCAAGCTTTTAGTAAAGAAAATGTTTCCCACAATATAGAGATATTTACTGTTTCAAATAATTTACAAGAAGTTATTGGAACAGAAAAAATACAACCAGAAAAAGCTACCCTACTAGGTGTTACTACAGTTATTCCCCAAGAACATTCCAATATAGATTGCTTCAGTATAGATTTACTACTAAGTGATACAGGCTTTAAGAATAAACAAATTGTTAACAATTTAATAAATGATTTTATTAATCCAAAAAAAGAAACATTTATAGCTTATCGTGAAGGCTACCGTTGGATAAGGGCTTTTGAGCCAATTTACTTTGCTCCAACAAAGCAAGATTCTTTATTAAAGCTTAATGGTGTTTACTTAATTACTGGTGGATTAGGAGATATTTCATTAGCATTAGCAGAACATTTAGCTGAGACAGTTAAAGCAAAACTAGTACTATTGGGGCGGTCATCTTTCCCATCTCGTACAGAATGGAAATCTTGGTTGTTAAACTATGGGGAAGAACACCATATCAGTCAAAAAATCCTTAACTTACGTAAAATAGAGGATTTAGGAGGAGAGATTTTAATAATTAATGCCATGCTTAGTGATGAAACAGAAGCGCGAATAGCATTTACACAAGTACTAGAGCGGTTTGGAAAAATTAATGGTATTTTTCATAATGCTGGTATTGCAGGTGGTGGATTAATTTCTTTGAAAACACTTAAAGCAGTAGAAGAGGTGTTTTTACCTAAAATACAGGTTTTAACCATAATTAGTAATATTGTTAAAGATATGTCTTTAGATTTTTTTGTTCTATGTTCTTCTGCTACAGCATTAACAGGCGGTTTAGGTCAAGTTGATTATTGTGCGGCTAATGCCTTTTTAGACGCTTTTTCATATTATTTTAACCAAAGAGGAATTTTAACCGTTTCAATTAATTGGGACGCTTGGAAAGAAGTAGGTATGGCTGTTAAGTCGCCATTACCTGATTATTTATCAGAGTTACGCCAAGAGCATTTAAGGAATGCGATTTTAACTAGTGAAGGCATAGAAGTATTTAGTCGTATTTTGTCTAACCCAATGCCACAGGTTATTGTTTCAACACAACAATTTCAAGCTAGCATGACTAAAGTAAAAACAGATGCTTTAGAAATACTAGGGAAACTACATAGCCAAACATCTACTTTTCAAAATCGACCAAATCTATCTAGCACTTATGTTGCTCCTAGTAATTGGGTTGAAGAAACTCTAGTAAAAATCTGGCAAGGTTTATTAGGTATTGAGCAAATAGGTATTTATGATAATTTTTTAGAATTAGGAGGAAACTCTTTATTAGGGGTTCAAGTTATTGGTCAAATAAGTGAAAATTTTCAAATAGACGTACCTATGTATGAACTTTTTGAATCACTTACAATAAGTGAATTAGCTCAAGCTGTTTTAGCCAAGATAGCAGAACTGACTGATGATGAGGCTTTAGAAGACATTTTGTCTGATTTTACAGAATAGCCAAATAATGAAGTTGCTCAGAAGCCAGTTTTAAGTGGGGGCAGATTGAGATTGCAGGCGAATAAGTTGAGCTAAAGAAGGCATTTATAGGTTGGGGGAGTGAAAGAGCATCAGAAAAAAGGTATCCTTTTGGAGGCAAGTTTCATTTGCCAGGTAACAGTTGATTGAAAAATGTTCCTCCAAAAGATAAGTTGAGGTAAGAATACCAAGACTATGAGAAGAAGGAACAAACCGAAAATGAAATATCAAAGACGGCCAGATATAAATATTCCTTGATATTAGCTTCAAAAATACTACAAGGTGCTTGGATCAATGCCCATTGCTATTAACTTAGTATTAAGAATAGCTAGCTTTTCAGCTAATGCTTCTTTCTCTGCTCGCTCCTGTTCTTTCTCTACTCGCTCACGCTCTTTTTCTTGGTCTGATTTCTCTAATTTATTCACTAATGCTTCCTTTTCTTGGGATTCTTTCTCTAAGGGAGTAGGAATAAGATTGCCTTCCTGCTCAAACCAGCGTAACCAAGTTTCATTGATGTTCTGATAACTACCTTGCCACAGTCCTAAATAAAGACCAATGGTAGGTAAAGAAAATCGTCCTTCTTTGTCTGGTAGAAAGGAAATATAACTATCACCATTTAGCCTAAAAGCTCTTATCTGCTTTGTTAAATGATCATAGGTAAAATAAAAGGGTACTCTCAATATCCTTTCATACACTTCCCATTTACTTGGTATTTCTTTAGCATTTTTAGCATTTTTAGCACTTTTAACAACTTTACCATCTCTAGAATCTCTAATATCTTTAGAATCTCTAGTAGTTTGTCCTAAATCTTCTTTTTCTGTGCTAGGAGAAAGTAGTTCAACAACAACCAATGGATTGACCTCTTCTTGCCATACAACATAACTTAACCTTAAGTCTTTTTTATCATATAATCTTGGTACTCCTACACTAGCAAACCAGTCTGGCCTTCTGTACCATTTTGTGTGCTTTTCATCAAAGTATAGGTTTATATCTGTTCCTACAAACACTTCATCTGGTGAATAGTTTAATGGTTGAAATACTTCTCTGAGTAACTGTGATTGGAATACATGAAATTCGTCTGGCAATCCGCTTTCTCCTACTTCTTCACTTGGTAAGTCATACATGCTAGGCAACATTTCCCTTGGTGAACGGGGTGGTTGCTGCTGTGGTGGTAATGTGCTTTTTTGACTACTATCTATGATTCTTTGGCTCATATGTTTTTTAATTTAAGAAAATTATTTGTTAGTATTGTTTTAGATAAACTTCTCCGGCTTGATCATTAACACAAACCATCATTTGATTTAACCAACCATAACGCCCTAAAACATTTCTCCTATTATAATCTTGGGTAAAATAGACCATTATGTCAAAATGAAAACCCAATGCAGAAAGACTTAAACCATGTCCAAAAGTAGCAAAAGTGTTTCCGCTATAAGCTTCTACTATTCTAGGCAACCCTTCTTCTATCTCTAAACCTAACAACTCTCCATATTCCCTAGAAAAAGTACAATAATCAGCACCAGTATCTAGCTTGGCTAACAAATCAACTGTTTCAAAACCAGTACTTAAACTTACAGGTATAGAAATACCTGATTCTAAAGTGTTGTATTTATATTTAACATCAAAGTCTATCAAATAACCCATTATTACCACCCAACATAAGCTAATTTATCCTCTGCTTCTACTCTAATAATCAGTGGTCTAGTAGCTCCTTTGCTACGTGCTACTTGAAATACCTCACGGTGATTTGTCCCGCTAGCAACCAGCTTATCACCATCTAGTGCTACCCAGAGATTAGCATATTTGGCCTTGTGTTCTTTAAGCCATTGAAATTCTCTAGTTCGGTCAATTGGTAGAACTAAAGAGTAATTGCTAGGGTTTCGCTGCGCTGATAAATTTACTAGCTGGTAACACAAAGTTTCTAACTTAGGGTTAATAGATATTTCCCCTGTAGCTTTATTAAGCAACACCTTAGCTCTTAAGCTACTTTCTTCATTTTCGTAGTAAAGTAATATCTCACTAATCCAAACATCTTTTTCTGCATAGTAGCTTAAGCTATCTACTAAAGATTTTGGCTTAATTACTCCTAATATATTCTTATTTAACCAGGTATTTATTTCTTCTACTATGTCTTGTTCCAAAACTTGGTTATAGGTCTGTGGATTTTTTTCTTGATTGTTTTC
>JAHFUF010000186.1 GCA_023265235.1 Blastocatellia bacterium | reverse complement strand
AATCCTGTACCTTGAGTTTGTTCAGCAATAGACAAAGTAACGTCAAATACTCGAAAATCATTACCATAATTAAATTTTATTTTTATTTTTTGCATTATTTTCTCCTGCTATAAATTTATGTTCAAAAGTATTTAGTAGTGATTTTGGTTAGTCTATTTATGATAAAAATAATCTTTATTTATCAGTTAAAACGCAAATAATACCTTGGTTATATTCTTCTAATCAAGAGGCTAGGGCAAGTATATTGTAAGTCTATAGCTTGACGATAAACTAGCTGTAGTTATAATAATCGATTGTCTAACTTATTTCTTAAGATTTTGATACTAATAAAAAGTTTACTGGACACTGCTTAATGAATAACTCTAGCCTTATATCTTCTGATCTGATACCTAACGAGCCAGTTACAGTAGAAAACCTACTTAAACTAGCTCACACAATTGACCTATTTGAACAATATATGCGTCCACATGCCAATCAAATAGCTAGAATGGCTGAGGCTTTAGCCTTACGCATTGGCGTTTCAGCAACAGACCTAAATGCATTAAAAATAGCTGCTTTAATGCATGATATAGGGGAAATGATAATGGATGGCCCTGTTTTGCGTAAGGGTGGACAACTGGATTTTAAGCATAAAATAGAACTATGGCGACATCCAATAATTGGAGAGCAACAATTAGCTAAGCGTGAACTTCCAAGACAGGCTCAACTTTTAGTTCGCTGGCACCATGAATGGTGGAATGGTTCAGGTTACCCTGATATGTTAACCAAAGAAACGATCCCTATCGGCGCAAGAATTTTACGCTTAGTTGACACTTATGATGCTCTAACGGCAAATCGTCCTTATCGCGAGGCTTTTTCTAGCCAAGAAGCTCAAAAAATTATTGAAAGGTCTGCTGGAATAGAATTTGACCCTTATTTAGTAAAAGTTTTTCTAGAAATGCTAGCAGAAATGTCTACACCTATAATACCAAAACTAACTACACCTATTTCAACAAAACCTATTGAAGTTTCTGAAGAAGACATTCGACAAGAAATAGTCCAAAACCCTGAAGTAGAAGATAATCCGGCTACACAACCAACTATAGAGAATCTAGAGAATTTTGATAGCCTCCCAATTGAAGTGGCTATAACTCCAGACAGTCCAGCTATATCAGCGACAGAAGAGTTATCACATAATTCTAATGACTTAATAGTGTCTGCTCCAGAAGAGCTAGTTGATCTAGAGCCTTCTAATAATAATATTCATACAGATATTATTGAGTCTAAGCCCGATTTAGCAACACAACCTTTGTTTACTCCCTCAAGCAAATTAACTTATGATCTATTAAACACTAGCTCCCTTTCAGAACCTCTTTCAGAACCTTTTAGAACAGAGTTAAGCGAAAATAATTCTACTGAAAATGAAAATAATTTATTAACAAAATCTCAAGAAAATATTTTAGATAAGAGTCAAGAAAATGTTGAAAATAAGTCAGAATAATCATTCATGGATTGCCTTTGAAGCAAGTGTATTAGCCCAACAACAATTTGAATCTGTTGCCATTCCTTTTGCTGGATTTGCTAAGCTTGATTGGTACTTAAAACTTTGGAATAAAAGAATTACTAACAATGATATTTGCCAATGGTCTTGGTGGATAGCAAGAGGTAGGGTAGAAAATAATAGCGAGCAACTAGATGAATTTGATTTAGAAATATTATTATCTGAGCCTGATGAGCTAATAGAATTAAATGGCTCTCCACTAAAAAACTGGTTTTGTGATTTTGATACAATTTGGCTAGAAAGTCTTAGAAAAAATATTGATAAGCTTAATAATGAGACTCGCAAAGCACTTGCTATTTCTGCTGGTATTTTAACAGGAGAATATTTGCTTTCTTTTACTAGCGAAACTGAAAATTTAAAGCGTCCATTATCCGAAGTTTATATAGAAATGGTTAATCAAGTTAATCAAATAATTGATAACCAAAGCTATAATCGTTCAACAAACCTAACCGCGTCTGATTTTATTGTACGTACTAAAGCCGATTTGCTTTATCTAAACCTTCCTAATCCAGGTTCAATGCTAAACTTCTTAAATAGTTCTTCTTGTTGGAAAGAAACTTGGGTACGTAGAAATAACACTTTTCAGAATGAGCTACTTAATAGTGTTAAAGACAGTCCTAGTGGGTTAATTAGCTCTAAAGAGCATTATTTACAAGTCTTGTCACGTCTACTAGAAAGATCAAAACACATACCTAGTTGGGCAATAGTTTTTCAAGAAAGCCTTCCACTTTCTTTAGCAGAAATGGTTGATGAAGTGAAGAAACATCGTCAAATAAAAACAACTTATATGAAAGATTTTTCTGAAATTATTGGACAAAGAAAGGTCTATGTTATAGTTGCTCATTCATAAACCACCGATTCATCGTTGAGTATATTGGCGGTTTTATCTTTTCAAAGCCTCATTCATTGCACCTGTGCGATAGCCTTCTAAATCTAAGGTAACGTACTTAAATCCAAAATCCTTAAAAGCAGGATGAATTTGGGCTATTATTTCAGGGTTAAGTGCTTTGGGTAGTTCATCTACAGCAATTTCTATTCTGGCAAGATCTCCATGATGACGCACACGGCAAACCCTAAAACCTAATTTATGTAAGAAATGTTCTCCCCGATCAATAGTAGATAATTTTTCCTGTGTAACTTGACTACCATAAGGGACTCTTGAGGAAAGACAAGCTGAGGCGGGTTTGTCCCAAATATCTATCCCTGCCCTACGTGCCATAGCTCGAATGTCAGCTTTAGTCATTCCAGCTTCAATAAGCGGAGAACGTACAGACAAATCTCGTGCTGCTTGCATTCCTGGTCGATAATCTCCTACATCATCTTTGTTATTACCGTCACATATATAAGTAATCCCTCGTTCTTTAGCAACCTGTGTTAATTTGGTAAAAAGCTCATTTTTACAAAAATAACATCGATTAGGAGGGTTATTTCGGTAATTATCGTTTTCCATTTCTTGAGTAAAAATAATCTCATGCTTAATCTTGTATCGCTCAGTAAATTCAACTGTTTGTGGTTTTTCTTGCTCAGAATAACTAGCACTATCCCCTGTAACGGCTAGTGCATTTTCGCCAAGTTCTTCAGAAGCAATATAGCTTAAGTAAGCACTATCAATCCCACCAGATAGAGCGACGATTACTGACCCCATTTCTCTTAGTATTTGTCTTAGGTGGCTTTCTTTTTCTTCTGCTTTGTTTGGTTCTCCAACAATCTCTAAAATAGGCAGTTTTAGTTTACTCACAATTTTATCCTCAAAGCTAATTTATAATGTTAAATTATTGAGCGAATTATTAAGCGAAAGATTTTTGTTTTGACACTCTAGGTATCTAAAATGATACTATGCTATTTGCTCTTTTACGAGTCAACAACTATTTACAAAGACAAAGTAACATGTATCGCCATATTTTTTATTTATTTTTATTAACAACTTTGATTTCTAGCCCAACCCCTGCTCAAGACGCTCAGACCACTCAAACCGCTCAAAATCCTCAAGACAGCCAAGACCAGTCACAAAAAGCCTTAGAGCTTTACCAACAAGCCGAAACTGCTTATGAGAAAGGCGATTTAACCAAAGCCATAGCTCTTTATAAACAAGTAATTCAGATTTTGCCTGAGTCTTTTGAGCCTAAATATCAATGTGCTAACGCTTACCTTGCTTTAGGAAAACCTGAATTATTATCAGAAGCAATTCCATTATTAAAAGACGTAACAACCTTAAAACCAGATTTTGCTCGTGGCCATGCTACATTAGGAAACGTGTTAGCACGATTAAATGATTTTGAGCTAGCAGAAACATCATTGCGTCAAGCATTAAGCTTAGATAATAGACTACCTGTTCATAGCCTGCTAGCTGAGTTACTTCTAAATCGTCAAGCTTATAAAGAAGCCGAAACAGAGTTAAAAATTGCTATTAGCCAAGGCAAAACGGAAGCACAAAACTATCTACTACTTGCTATATGTCAACAAGAACAGGGTCAAAATATGGCAGCTTTAGATAGCTACAACAAAGCGAATGAACTAAAACCTCAAGACGCAGAAATCCTCTATCGACGCGGACGGCTTTACCAACAACAAAACATTCATGCTAATGCAATAGCAGACCTTAAACTTGCCTATGAAGCAAGCCAAAACAACGTAGCTATTGGGGTAGCATTAGTAGAAAGCTATCGTCAAAATGAAGATAAAAAATCTGCACTTACTTTGGCTAAAACCCTTATAGATAAAGCTTCTCCAGAAACCCAAGCCCAACTTACAGAGCTACTTGCTCAACTAGGAGCTAATGACACGGCGATAGCCCAACTAGAAAAATTACTTCAGTCAGAACCTAAAAACATTCAATACCTTACCCGTTTAGGCCAACTATACCTAGACATCAACCCTAGTAAGTCTGCTGAGCACTGGCAAAATGCTGTTAACATTAACGCTTCAGTAGAAAATCAAATAGGACTAGCTTCTGCGCTCTTAAAAGCACAAAAGTTTACTGCTGCGACAGATTGTTTTAAGTCTGTTTTATCAAAAAACCTAAACAGTTATGAAGCCCATGCTGGGCTTGCTTTAGCTTTATTCAAACTAGATCAATTTGCTCCTTCAGCAGAAGAATTTATTTGGATAATAAAGTCTAGACCTGAGAATTCTATTAGCTATTATTTTTTGGGTATTTGTTTTGATCGCTTAGGAGATTATCGCCAAGCAATGAGTGCTTATGAAATATTTTTGAAAAAAGCAGATCCTAAACTTCGCCAATTAGAAATAGAAAAAATAAACTTGCGCTTGCCTAGCCTGCGTAGACAAGCAGAAAAACAACCAAAAACCAAGAATAATTAGCTATTAGGAAAACCTTATGTATCATTTTATTAGTTTTTTTACTAGTTCAAAAGCTTGCTCAATTTTACTAGCGATATTTCTTGCTTTCTCGCCTATTCAAAAAGGTAAAGACCCATTAAACCCACAAGAGATTGAGCGCGTCCAAGATGCTCAACAAGTCGATATGCGCACAAAAGTTTTTTTGCGTATCGCTGAACGTAGGCTTAATGTAATTCTAGGAATTGCTCCAATTACAGCAACTCAAGACAACAACAAAAAAGACAAGAAAAAAAATAAAGAAAAAAAGGAAAACAAAGACCCTGAACAAGAAGAGTCAAATGACTATGGGCCAGAACCTACTGGTACAACAGCCCAGTTACTAGATAATTACACTAGGGTTATGACCGAGCTACTAGATAAACTTGATGATGCTTATGAAAATCAAAAAAATAGCCCTATTTTTGAAAGTGCGGTAAAGAAACTTTTAGACAAAGGCCAAGAACAAATAAAACTGCTAGAAAAGATTAGCTCAAAAGTGAGTTCTGATGATGAAGAACGAGCTTTAGGAAAGGCTGTTGAGACAATTCAAACTGCAATTACAGGGGCACGCGGTTTTAAATCTGAGTCAAAATAAATAATTGAAAACCAATATTTTCTAAAATGAGTTGACTAGAAAATCAAAGTCAGGATACTCTGACAGTTTCTTAATTGCTATATCAATTAAATATCTCAAGACATAGGCAATGTCGAACGGAAAGGCGGGTGTTAAAAGTGGCAGAAGTCCGAGTCAACGATGGCGAGTCTATCGAAAGCGCGTTACGTAGGTTTAAGCGTAAAGTTCAGCAAGAAGATATTATTAAAGATATCAAAAAGCATACCTTCTATCTAAAACCAGGTGAAAAACAGCGCATCAAATCTGCTCTAGCCCGTAAACGCAACCGAAAGAAAATCCGACGCGAATACGATTAATCTTAAAACGCTTTACAGAAAAATAGCCCATAGTCGAGACTGTGGGCTATTTTGATAACATGCCAGAAAATAATACTAAACCTCACGCTGCTACATTTTTAGCCACTTGTCCTGATAGGCCAGGCATTATAGCCGCTATTGCCCAAACCCTTTATCAAAAAGGGATTAACATCATTAGTTCTGATCAATACTCTACTGATCATAAAGATGGTCAATTTTTCATACGTATGGTTTTTGACTTAAGCGATAACCAAGTTGATCACCAAGAGTTAGAAAAAGATTTAGCCGAAGTAGCAAGTAAACTTAATATGCTCTGGCGATTAACCTATAGTAATCAGCTTAAGCGAATGGCGTTACTGGTTTCTCGTTATGATCATTGCTTAATGGATTTGCTTTGGCGATGGCAATCAGGAGAATTAGCGGTCAAAATCCCATTTGTAATCAGCAATCATCCTGACTTAAAAGAGCGTGTAGAGGCTTTTGGGATCAATTATCATCACATTGCTATTACTCCAGAGGCCAAGTTAGAGCAAGAAGCAAAAATTTTGGCAATGCTTGCAGCAAATAAGGCTGATTTCATTGTGCTAGCACGTTATATGCAAATTCTCTCTACTAGTTTTACCCAACATTACCCTAATCAAATCATCAATATTCATCATAGTTTCCTTCCAGCTTTTATTGGAGGAAACCCTTTTGCGATGGCTCATAAGCGTGGGGTAAAAATGATTGGAGCAACAGCACATTATGTTACTTCTGATTTAGATGCAGGGCCAATTATTGCTCAAGATGTTACTCAAATTTCTCATCGCGACCATGTAGAAGACCTTAAGCGTACTAGCAGGGACATTGAAAGAAATGTATTGGCTCGTGCAGTTCGTTGGCATATAGAAGATCGAATTATTGTACATGGTAATAGAACTATTATTTTTACTTAATCTTTTATCAAGTAAATTAGATAAACCTCTTTTCTAATCAACATTTAGTGTTATTATTGTTAAAATATCTACTGAAAATTTGAGGTTTTTCATGCGGCTGTTTTTAGTTTTTTTATTTTTTCTACTTTGTCTAATTGCTAGTAGTGCTACTCTACAAGCTCAACCAAAAGACGAAAACACAACTCTAGCGATTTTATTTGAAGACCCTCAAAGCGAGTTGCTCACTGCTAAATTAATTAAAACCCTATCTCAATCTGGGTTTACTATCCAAGAACAGTCTTTAACAAAAACTATCAATCAAAGCCTGAAATTCCCTAATCGAATGAACCTAAGTAGTAGAGAAGCTAGTAACCTAGGACAGGCCCTAGGGGTTGATGTATTTTTAATATTGCGAAGTAAAATAGTAGAACGGGCAGATGTCGGTGCAAGCCTTTATGGAGAAGGCTATTTAGCACTAGCTTTTGTTAGCTCAAGAAGTGGTAAGCTAATCCTATTTGATTTTATTGAAACTCAACAACCAAACATAACATTAGCGTCAGAAATTATAGCTCAACAACTAATAGAGCAACTTCCTAGTTATACTCAACAGGTATTAAGTACAGTAAATAAGCAGTTTACTCCTTTAAGTCTTGATCCTCAGGATGCAGAAGCAATGGAAATTCCTGCTGAAGGCTCAGCTTTAGCAAAAGCTTTTGATTTGCCCAAATTTACTGCCCGTAAACAGCCTATCTATACAGAAAATGCTCGTAAAATGGCTGTTTCTGCAATAGTTGAGCTAGAAGTAGTGTTACGTAAAGATGGTAAAGTTGGCAACGTTGAAGTAGTTCATTGGGCAGGCTTTGGGTTAGATGAATCAGCAATAATGGCGGCTAAAGAGCTTAAATTTAAACCAGCACTCCTTGAAGAAAAAGCTGTTAGCTCTAGAGCTTTGATTAGGTATAATTTCAACTTTAGAAATCAAAAATAAACCTCTGAGACTATGTGTTTGAAATGGCTTATAGGAAATAGAAGCTATCTTTAGACTACCTTTTCCGTTACAATGGCAAAGATGCAAAATATAGAAGAAATGTCTGGACTCTCTATTACTGGCTGTCGTTGGCGTGCTGCAAATGTTGATGAGATTAAAGCCAAAGAATTAAGTAATAAACTTCATATCCATCCTATTGTTGGGCGTGCTCTAACTTGGCGCGGCTTGTCAGAAGCATCTCAAGCACAACAATTTATTTCTACCTCTCTTAGTAACATTCCTGATCCTACAGGTATGTTAAATATGGATCGGGCACAAATAACATTATTAAAAGGCTTACAGGAAGGTACGCCAATCCGTATTGTTGGAGACTATGACTGTGATGGTACAACAGGTTTAATTACTCTCTTACAGACGTTTCGACTAATAAATCCTGCTACAACTAAAAATATTTCTTACCATGTTCCAGACCGTGAAAAAGATGGTTATGGATTAAATCCAGGCATTATAGAAAAAGCCTCAGCAGACGGCGTAAAAATATTAATTTCTGTAGATATTGGAATTACTGCTCATTCTGAATGGTCTATGGCAAAAGAAAAAGGTATAACAGGAATTTGTATTGACCATCATACAATTCTAGGTAGCCACGCGCCA
>JAHFUF010000185.1 GCA_023265235.1 Blastocatellia bacterium | reverse complement strand
AGCTTGGCCCCTACCATTTAATTAGAGAATTGGGTAAAGGTGCGTTTGGCAGCATGTTTTTAGCAGAAAGACGGGGTAAGTTTGCCACTACCAGAGTGGCGATTAAAGTTTTATTAGGACAACAAGCTTATGAAATAATAGCAAAAGAAGCCCAAGTATGGGTTAAAGCTAGTGGACATCCTAATGTTTTGCCAATAATGGATGCTGATGTTTATGAGAGCTTGTCTGTAATAGTGAGTGAATATCTAGAAGACGGGTCGTTACAAGGCTGGTTAGTAAATAATGGTGGTAGTGCACCATCGCTAGAAAGTGCAGTTGCAATGATGGAAGGTATATTGTCAGGCTTAGAACATTTGCACTCTACAAAGATAGTTCATTGTAATTTAAAGCCAGATAATATTCTGTTGCAAAAAGAAGCACCTAGGATATCTGATTTTGGACTTTCGCGGGTAGTGAGTGATAGCAAAATAAATCGAATAGGTGGAATTCTAGTTTATATGTCGCCAGAGATCTTGCTTAAAGGTGAACATTCTGAATTAGGAGATCTTTGGGCAGCAAGCGTAATTTTTTATCAAATGTTGGTTGGACAATTGCCTTGGTTTGATAGTGACACCAATAGCTTAATGGCTATGATAGTTCTTGAGCAAGCTCCAGCTTTGCCAAGTGGGTTTTCTGTACAAGTTAGAAATTTTATAACTAAGTGCTTAGATAAAGATCCTCTAAAGCGTTACCAGTCAGCTAGCCAGATGAGAAGTGCTCTGAAGTCTTGCATTGCAAATACATTGGAAGTCGTTAAACCTGGGCAGTTTATAGAATATGATCCTGCTTGGGGCTGGATAACAGGAGAATTTGTTTATATTCCTGCTGGTCAGTTTATGTCAGGTTCAGAAAATGGTGATGGTAATGAAAAACCTGTTCATAGAGTAATAATAAGTAATGGCTTTGAAATGGGTAGATGTCAAATCACACAGAGGCGATGGCAAGCTGTTATGGGTGATAATCCTAGCTATTTTAAAGGGGATGATTTGCCAGTAGAGCAAGTGAGTTGGCTAGATGTACAGGAATTTGTAAATAGGTTGAATGCTAATAGTAGTAAGTATTTCTATAGTTTACCCACCGAAGCACAATGGGAATATGCATGTCGTGCTACTACAACAGGCGATTATGCAGGGAATTTAGATGATATGGCTTGGTACGTAAGTAACTCAGATAGTAAAACACATCCAGTAGGGCAAAAACTCCCTAATACATGGGGGCTTTATGATATGCATGGAAATGTATGGGAATGGTGCTCAGATTGGTTTGGAAGCTATTCAAGCGGAGCTTTGATAGATCCAAGTGGGGCTAGTTCTGGGGCATACCGTGTTTTTCGCGGAGGCAGTTGGTTTAGCCCTCCTAATCTTTGTCGATCGGCGTTTCGCAGCATCTACACGCCCAATTACTGTCTTATCAACTTAGGGTTTCGCCTTGTGAGGGTTTGTCGCTAATTGTTTGCCTTTTTACACATGGAAATAATAATTTTTTAAGGGTAATTTAATGGAAAATAACATCCTTATAGTCGCAGCCGTACAATTAAATTCTACTGATAAAGTTTCTGACAATTTAGCAAAAACTGAAAAACTAATTTATCAAGCTGCTAAGCGGGGTGCTAACTTAGTTGCGTTGCCTGAAAATTTTGCTTATTTGCGTTCAGAGTCAGAGGCTATAGAATATTCTCAAACCCTAGATGGAGAGTTAGTAGCTTGGATAAAAAAGCTAGCTGAGCAACTAGGAGTTTTTATCCTTGCAGGAAGTTTTCCTGAAAAACTAGATGAGTCAGGTAAAATAGTTAATACTAGCTTAATGGTAGACCCTCAAGGTAAAATACTTGCTCATTACCAGAAAATACACCTCTTTGATGCTACTTTGGCTGATGGTACAGTGTTAATGGAATCTCGTTATGTAGAAGCAGGGAGTGAGCTAGTTTCAGCAGTAGTTGCTAGTCATAGAATGGGATTAACCATTTGTTATGACTTACGCTTTCCAGAACTCTACCGTAAACTTACACTAGCTGGAGCAGAAGTTATTTTTGTTCCATCTGCTTTTACCTTACAAACAGGACGCGATCATTGGGAGCCACTCTTAAGGGCTAGAGCAATAGAAAACCAAGTCTATATCATTGCTCCAGCACAGTTTGGTCAACATACCCCACGCCGAGCTAGTTATGGCCGAGCTATGATTGTTGATCCCTGGGGAATAGTATTAGCAAAAGCTTCTGACAGAGAATGTATAATTATGGCAGAACTAGATTTTGATTACCTACAACAAATCCGCACTCGTATGCCATGTAAACAACATGTTAAATTAATTTAATATACATGGAATTTGCTTTGTAACCCATTGATTCTAAAAGAACCTTAAGTCTTTAATGCCCTAACAGGGCATTAATAGTCTAGTGATTTATCTCTGGGCATTAATTAGAGCGTGTCGCGCAAAAGACATTTGAATATCCCATTATCCCAAGTCTTTGTTGGGTTTTGTATTTATAGAAGGTATTTCTTGAGATTGTGTAATGGTCAAATACATGGGACACTACTAAGAAAAATGGCTTTGACCTCTATCTTATTACTATAATGGACGACCATAGTCGTTTTAATGGCTCTGAGGTTTTTCCTCTCCCTAGTCAATTAACTGTACAACAACCTATCTGACCCTTACAGTAAAACGAATTAATTGCCTTTTAGGAAAAGTTTTTCTCACCAACAATTTTTTCAGGATAACCACAAATAGCCCTAGAAGCCGTTAAACCTGTAATAACGGTTCCCTCAATACAACCATAGTTAAGAGCATTAAATGTCCAATCACCAACAATAAATAGATTGTTAAAACCAGATTCGTCAGGTTTAAGACGGTAAGATGTGCTATTAGGGACTGATAAAACGTATTGATCCGATGGGTTAGTATTAGCACGTGAGTATTGCCAGTCAAATCGCTTAATCCCTGTTCTATTTTCAGGATCAACTAATAGATTCCAGTTTAGTGCTGTTGAAGCGGGTTGAGTAGCTTGTGGCCAAATATGACGCGTGTTTTGTTCTAACCAATTTATAGCAATCTGTTTAACTTTTTCTAGTTCTCGGTTTGGAAAATCATGATCTGTAAATGGTGGTAGTTCTGATGGAGTTTCTAGCGCACCACAAAAATACGCAATACTTCTAGGAGAATTGTCTATGTTTTCTTTTGACCAATCTTCTTTTTCTATCAAATGGCTTAGATCTCCCCAAGTGTCTAATGGTTCAGCATAGGCAGTAAGAATGGTTTTGTGGTAATGCCACCCTAATGCTTGCCTAGAGGGTTTTAACCAAAGTTGTAGGGCTTGAGTAAAAATGGTTTCAGTTTTTTCTATCATTTGTTGCCATGCTTCTTTTGCCTCAATCAACTCTTTACAAATATATTTTAATGCGCCAATAGATATACCTAAAATAACTATATCGAAACCTTCTCCTAGCTTAAGAGTTTCTTCTTTAACATCCTGCCAAGGACTCCAAGCAGATTCTAGGTTAATATTTTGCTCTTTAAGCTGTTCTCCTTCTTGGAGTTGTTCAAAGAAAGGCTCTGAAGGCCAGCAATCTATACCTTTGATATTTATTAAAGGGTTATATTCCTTATATTCAGGCTTTAATGTCGCTTGATGACCAAGGGTAATACTGTCAATATTGGTTTTATCGTCTGATAAAGCTAAGTTTTTTATTTGACAGAAAAACTCAAACTTTACTCCACGAGCTTTTAAGCATTGGTAAAGAGGAGTAAAAACAGTCTCTCCCATACTAGCTTGCATTTCCCAAAATAACGCACCTTTGTAGGTAAAAACAAAGCGTAGCATACCGTGAATTATTACCCCTGCTGCTACAGCCCTATATTCTAGGTCTCCTTCTACAAAACCTTTTGTAACGCCTTTGTGGAAGCCAAAAATCGCGCTATACATCCCCCTAGTTAGGGGAGAATCTATAGTTAATTTACTTGCTCCATGTTTATGCATCCACTCTGACCATTCGTAGTTGTCAATTGAGCTAAACCCTTTGAATAAAACCCCGTCTTCGAGAATTCCGCAAATGTGAGTAGCTGCAAAATCTATCATAATCCACATTCGCCTAGTAAGATTATCTGTTTCAACCTCGTCTTTAACCTCTTGCCAAAGCCATTTAAGAAACTTTTTTAGTAAAGAAGAAAATTCATTATGGTGGTCTAAGGAATGATTTTTAGAATCTTTATCTAGGGTTTTAGCAAAATCAGTAGCATTTAGTAATAAGCCAAAACCTTCATGAAAATGGGCTTTGAAAGGAGCTTTTTCTTTTGAAGTTTTGGTGCTAGTTGATTGGGATTCTGTACTTACAAAAATCTGCTGACAAAAACCTTTTACTAAAGAATCAACGCAAGTGACAATACTATCTAAAAAATCTAATACGTGGGTACAGTCAAATTTATGAAAAAGCCACTCTTTAAACACATCTAACACTAATTCTAGTGCCATTTGTATATAATCCCATAGCGATAGCAATTCTTTACCATTACCAGGCAGTTCATCATTAGTAGGCAAATCAAGGTTCCAAGTAATCCATTTTTGATTAATATATTCTTCTAGAGTAAAGATATTTTGTGGCTTAAAAGCGTCTTGCCAAGTGGCAAGCGGTGTTTTGGGAGGTCTTTCTAGTTCGTCATAACATTTTCTCATTACCCAAAAAGAGTTATCATAAAAACCTGCCCAAACATGCAGGCCATGTTCTTCAATACGAGCATTTGCCGATAGGTTACGACCACTGGCACCTTTACCCCCTAAACGCCAGCCTAGTTGGTAAACGGTTATTTCATAATCATCTTGCCAATTGTCTACTGAAGTGATCCCAAAAATTGCAGAGAGTGAACCTATTCCACCACCTAAAACAGCAATTTTCTTCGGTTTTTTTACCTCATCCATTAAGCCATTACCTCGAATTCTGATAAAATGGGCTACAAATTAGTTACTAGAGGAACTACTATAGCAAAATCTAAGCTATAATAAATACTTTTTTAGGCAGTAATAGCAAAAATAGCAAAAATAGAAAATATTGTTTGTTGTTAAGTTGTAGATTATCAATCTGGGGCGGGTTTAATGGTTTTTGAGCTAATTGATTATAAGCTAGAAAAGTTTATTACCAAGATAAATAAGTTTTCCTTATGGACAGGGTATAGCAAGCAAAAGAATACTACTGTCCTAGTGAAATCAATTACACACGAAACAAATATAACCATATATAAATCCCAGTTAAAACATGAGTATGAAATATTAAATTCTTTAAATTCAATAGCAGGAGTTCCTACTGCAATTGGTTTTGAATATAGCCAAGAAGGGGTAGCAATTATTTTGCAAGATAATAATATGCTACCACTCTCTGTTTATTTGCAAAATAAACAACTAGCACTAACCAATATATTAAGTATTATCGTTAGAGTAGTGAATATTTTAGGAGGCATTCATCAACAACGCATCTTACATAAAAATATCAACCTAAGTAATATTCTTGTTAATCCTGTAGATTACACTGTTAATCTAATAGGGTTTGATATTTCTTCAAAACTAGGGACAGAGTATCAAGTGTTTGTTAACCCTAATGTTTTAGAAGGTAGCCTTGAGTATATTTCACCAGAACAAACAGGAAGGATGAACACTTTTGTTGATTATCGATCGGATTTTTATTCATTAGGAATAGTGTTTTACCAGCTTTTGACTGGACAATTACCCTTTCAATCAACGGATGCTATAGAATTAGTACATAGCCATATTGCAAAACACCCTACTTTTCCAACAAATATTAGTTCAAAAATCCCTACAGCTATTTCTAATATAGTAATGAAATTATTAGAAAAAAATGCTGCTGAACGCTATCAGAGTAGTTATGGGTTGAAAGTAGATATTGAAGAATGCTTAAAACAAATTGCTGAAAAAAATAATGTTGATGAGTTTACTTTAGGCAAGCAAGATATTTCAGAGCAGTTACAAATCCCGCGAAAACTCTATGGTAGAGAAAAAGAAATAGAGCTATTAATAAATACATTTGGAAATATAAATAATAGTAGTGAAGTAACTTTAGTTTTAGGCTATTCTGGAATAGGAAAGTCTTCATTAATTCAAGAAATATATAAACCAATAACTCAACAAAAAGGCTATTTTATTACTGGTAAATATGATCAATTTCAGCGCAACATTCCTTATAACGCGATAATAAAAGCTTTTACTAGTTTAATAAAACAAATTCTAACAGAAAGTGTTGAAAAAATATCTTTTTGGAAAAAAGAACTTTTGGACGTATTAAATCCAAATGCACAAGTTATTATAGATGTAATACCAGAGCTAGGGTTAATTATTGGTACCCAACCCATTGTTCCTAAACTACAAGGATCGCAAGCTCAAAACAGGTTTAATTTAGTATTTCAAAACTTTGTTAGAGTATTAGCACAAGCTAATAATCCCCTCATTTTATTTATCGATGACCTACAATGGGCAGATATATCTTCTATTAATTTATTAGAAAAATTAATTACAGACTATGAAATAAAATATTTATTTATTATTGGTGCATATCGCGACAATGAAGTAGATGATTCACATCCTTTAATTCATATGTTTAATAAAGCAAAAGAGATTAGAGGTAAAATTAATCAAATTATTCTTAACCCATTAACCTTACCAAATGTTGAACAATTAATTGTTGATACATTTAAGAGTACAAAACCTGACAGCCAAGAATTAGCTACAATATCTTATCAAAAAACAGGAGGCAACCCTTTTTTCTTAGAGCAATTTATAAAAAGATTATATGAAATTAAGCTAATTATATTTGATAGGAATACTGGTAAATGGATTTGGGATATAAATAAAATTCAACAAGCAGATATAACTAGCAATGTAATAGACTTAATGCTTGCTAAAATAAAAAGCCTTTCCAGTATTAGCCAAGACATCTTAAAGCTAGCTGCTTGTATTGGTAATCAATTTGATCTAAAGACGTTATCTGTTATTAATGAAAAAGATATAGCTACTAGTTTTTCAGACCTATGGGAGGTTTTACATAAGGGGCTAATTTTACCCGTTAGCGAAAACTATAAGTTTGTAGACTCTATTAATACTACCCAAATAAGTTATAAGTTTTTACACGATAGAGTACAACAAGCCGCATATTCTTTAATTGAAACATCAGAAAAAAACCTAGTACACCTAAAAATTGGTCGTTTAATCCTAGCTAATACTAGCGAAAAAGACAGAGAAGAAAAAATCTTTGACATTGTTAATCAGATAAACATTGGCAGTTTATTAATTAATGAAATAGGTGAAAAAATAAATTTAATAAAATTAAACTTAGCAGCTGGAAAAAAAGCAAAAGAGTCCATAGCCTATGATTCAGCTTTTAGATATCTAAATATTGCCGTTAAACTATTACCTTCAAATGCTTGGCAAATTTATTATCAATTGACTCTTTCGCTTTATTTAGAAATATCTGAAGCCGCTTATCTTAATAGCGATTTTGAAGAAATGCAGGGTTTTATTCAAAGCGCAATAGATAATACAAACAATTTATTAGATAAAGTAAAAGCTTATGAAATTAAAATAAACTCTTTAGTCGCACAACTAAAACCACTAGAAGCAATAAATATTTCTCTAATGGTATTAAGGCTTTTAGGAATAGATTTACCTGAAAAACCTAGTAAAGTATCTGTTGTAATAGGGTTATTAAAAACAAAATGGCTATTAAAAAGTAAAACAAAAGAAGCTTTAACTAATTTACCTATAATGGTAGATGCTTATAAATTAGCAGTAATGCGTATACTTTATGCTATTAATAGTGCAGCTTTTTTTGCTTCTCCAAATTTATTTATAGTATCTGTTTTTACACGTCTTAAATTATCTGTTGAGTATGGTAATACTAATGATAACGAGTCTGCACATGCTTATGCTGCCTATGGGTTAATTTTATGTGGGGCATTAAAAGAAATAGAATCTGGTAATGAATTTGGTGAAGTTGCACTAAATATTTTAGATAAATTTAATAGTAAACAAAAAGGCTCAGACACATTTTTTGCTGTTTATAGCTTTGTAAAGACTTGGAAAAATCACTTTCAAGAAATGTTAAACCCATTATTTGAATCTTACCAAAATAGTTTGCAAACAGGTAATTTAGAGTATTCTACATACTGTATTCAATCTTATTTAGCTTTTTTAATAATTTCAGGTAAAGAACTATCTTTTGTTAAATCAGAGACTAATAAATATATAAAAATTACTGATAAACTTAGACATAGAATGGGAAATTACTTAGTACGAATGTATGATCAAATTGTATTAAACCTATGTGAAGATAGTACAGATTTTACTAGTACAGCTAATT
>JAHFUF010000821.1 GCA_023265235.1 Blastocatellia bacterium | reverse complement strand
AAAGCAGAAAAGGCATATGATGAAGTCCTAGCTAGTTTACAAAAAGTTATTACAAGTGAGCCTTCTATTATTTGTAGTAACCCTAAATGCGGACAAGCGGGTAAAGCAGGTAACAAACGTTGTCCACGCTGTCAAGCTCTTCCTGTTGGAACATTACTACGTCATCGCTATTTAATTGAAAAAATGGTTGGGAAGGGTGGGTTTGGTACTACCTATTTAGTGAAAGACCTTGATTGTTTTGATGAACATAGAATCTTAAAAGAGCTTACCTTAAAAATAAAAAATGAAGATCCTAGCGAGCTTAAAGATATGGCTGAGAGACTTTTTAAGCGCGAAGCACAAGTGCTATTAAACCTCTACCATAGCGGGATACCTAGGCTTTATGCTTACTTTTCAGAAGACAATTTTTCTTATCTAGTACAAGATTTTATTCCTGGCCAAACCTTATCAGAGAGCTTGAAAAAGAGTAAAACCACTATCTCTGAAAAAGAAGCTTTATCGATTTTAACTTCGCTAACAGACATATTAGATTATTTACATGGCCATAATCCGCCAGTTATTCACCGTGACATTAAACCACATAACTTGATGCGTCACGAAGATGGACGAATAATGTTAATAGATTTTGGTGCGGTTTGTCAGGCAGTAGCTAACCCTCAAGTTAATCATACTGTAATAGGTTCACTAGGATACGCGCCACCAGAACAATTTTTAGGCCAAACTACTCCTCAAAGCGATCTCTATGCTGTAGGTGCGTCACTAATTTATTTACTAACAGGTATTCCACCTAGGCTTTTGCTCTCTAACTCCTTAACTAAATTAGATATAGAGCTAGAAGGAAAAATCAAACCAGAATTGTTATTATTATTAAAGGACTTAGTTAATCCTGAGTTAATAGAGCGCGTAGCTAATACAAAAGAGCTTAAAAGAAGATTACATAGTATTATTAACCCATTACCTGGTATAGCGGTTAATACTCTTATTGCTAGTAGCCCTAAGAGTATGGCTTCCAATAATATAGCCTCCAACCCTACATCACTATCTATAGCACCTAGCCCAACACCTATATCTAACCCAATTTCTAATGGGACATCTAGACCTTCTTTGTCAGAAGCTTTTGCTAAAATGTCAGGTACTGTACCAAAGCCAAATTTTAATACCCCAACAGGTCAGCCAAGCATTACACCAAAACAACGCGTTAACACCCCTCTTAACCAACCAACTATCACTAGTAGAATAAATACTCCTCCTTCTATGAAAAATATTCTCCAATCTACTCCTAGTCAAAAGCCTATTCCTACTCACCAACAACCGATACAGCCTATAATAACACCGGAGAAAAAACCTTCTGAGCCTATTAAAACTTCTATTCCTTCACTGTCTCAACTCTTAACAAACAAACAACAAACCCCTATAAGCCAGCCCATCCAAAATACAGTGTCTAAAGAGCCTGCAATTGATTTTCAGGTTGTAGCTCATTTCTCTTATGAAGTAGAAAGTATGATAAGACTAATTGATTTTGGTACTTATTTTGCTATTTTGGGGGTCTCAGACGATGCTTCAAACCAGCAAATTATTGATGCATATAGTGAATTATTAGACAAATTTAACCCCAATAAATATCTGCACTTAGCTAGTTACAATCCAAATTTACAATCAGACTTAAACAAAATCTCTACTCGCTTAAATGAAGCTTTTCATACATTAATGGATCAAAATAAGCGTAATTTGTATAAACGTAGTTTTCGTACTGCAACATTTGAACAAATAAAGCCGCAAGATAAACGTTAGGTTAAACCTTTTCCCTTTTAGAAACCTAAGCCTTAAAGCCTTATATTTACTAGCAAATCTACTAGCTTTGCTGTGGCAAGCTACTGTATTTATTTAAGCTATTCCCTCTAAAACATCTTTTTATTCGCTATAGATTAGATCTAATATGTTTTTGGTTTTTCTAAACGCCTACACCTCATTAGGAGCAATGCATGAAATTCGCAGAAATACTTAAATATGATACAGATCCTCAAATAATGTCTCCAGCCAGAGCATTTTTAATTTCTCTACTTTATATAATTTCCGCAGATGGACAGATAGACAGCAGAGAAATAGGTCATTTACTTTCTGTTGTTGGTAGCACAAAAACAGGCCCTCTAAGTATACAAGTTGCTAATCAAAAAATTTTAGACCTAGCTATGTCTTATCGTAGTAGGAATTCCCTAGACACATTCCTGGTAGAAGTAACTCCTTTGCTTTCTCAGGCTCAACGCAAATGTATTTTGGCAAACCTCATTGATTGTGCTTATTTAGATGGAGATTTTGCTCAGTCAGAAAAAAATGTGTTCGATAAGTTTGTAAACGCTTTTGAAATCTCACAAATAGAACTACAACCACTAATAGATATTATTATAGTAAAAAACAGCTTCAGTGTTTTTGCTCAGTAAGTTTCAAGGGCTTTTCCAAATCAAATGAGTTTCAAAACTTATGTTTTTTGAACAGGTTAACAACTGATTAAAGGATCTATTGTGTTAATAAAATTAAACAAACTAGCGGTCTATGCCTGGGGAGTATTACTGTACAATATTGGCGTAATTGTTTGGGGTGCTTACGTGCGCTCTAGTCGTTCTGGAGATGGTTGTGGTAGCC
>JAHFUF010000820.1 GCA_023265235.1 Blastocatellia bacterium | reverse complement strand
ACTTTAATCCACAATAAGCAAAAAAACCGTAGGGGCAGACCTTTGTGTCTGCTCTCTTAAGAAAAAGTAAAAATATAAAGAAGGGCGAACTGTTCGCCCTTACAGTTCTTTTGTTTGTCCAATAGCTTTAGACACCATTGTGGTTAGGTCTTTACTGGTAATAGGTTTTGCTAGGATCAAATCTACACCACTTTCTTTAGCAAGTTTAACATCTGCTTGATTAGCCCAGCCTGTTAGTAAAACTACAGGAACATTAGATTTAATAGCTTTAATACGTGCTACTACTTCCCATCCTGCTAACCCAGGCATACCTAAGTCTGTTATTACTAAGTCAAAATTTTCCTGGCGGAACTTTTCTATTCCTTCTTCGCCAGAACTTGCTGCTACTACATGATGGCCTACATCTTCTAGGATTTCTTGTATTGCCCCGCGTACAAAGTCTTCATCATCAATAATTAAAATATTTGCTGAGGTAACAGGTTTTACTTCTACAGGTATACTAGGAAGCGTTGGTAAAGATACAGGCAATTTTACTGTAAAAATTGAGCCTTTATCCTCTATTGTTTCTACTAAAATTTCTCCACCATGTCGATTGATAATGCCATAACAGACAGACAAGCCTAATCCACTATTAGATAGACCTTTAGTGGTAAAGAATGGATCAAAAATACGTTGGCGTATTTCCTCTGACATTCCTGTGCCAGTATCGCTAATTGTAGTATATAAATGTTTTTCATTAGCCCAAGTACGGCAAGTAATAGAACCATCTTTAGTTATTGCATCAACAGCATTAAAAATAATATTGGCCAAAGCTTCTCGTAACTCAGAAATGTTTCCTTGAATTTGTGGAACCTCGCCATAGTTAGTTTCAATACGAATAGAAATTCCTCTAGATTGTGCAGAATCTTTCCAACGATGTCGAGTTAGTAATAAAACCTGGTCAATTAGCTTATTAAGGTTAACTGTTTCTAGACGAGTATCTTTACGTAGCTTGGTAAATTCTTGCAGTAGACGTACAGTTTCTGCTCCATCACGCCCAGCTTTTTCAATCACCTTTAATCTACGAATCAAAGTTTCGTCTTTTGCATCACGTAAGGAAAGTTCCGTATAACCAATAATTGCTGCTAATAAATTATTAAAATCATGGGCAATCCCTCCAACCATTCCACCTAATGCCCTAAGTTTTTCTACTTGGATTAAATGCTGTTCATTTTCCTTACGTACTGTAATATCACGAACAATACATTGGCAAAATGTTCCCATACTCGTAGTTATTATGGTATTTGCTGATTCTATAGGAATAGATAATCCATCTTTACGGCGCATTTTTATTTCTTCCGTAAAGTTTTTAATAGAGAACATTGCTTCAAATTTTCTTTCTGCTTCATCCTTCTCTATTTCTGCAAGCAGATCAGCAAAGCGCATAGATAAAAGCGTATCTTTGCTATAACCAAAAATCTGTGAAGTACGCTCATTTACTTCTACACATTTTCCAGAAATATCAAAAAGTAGGATTGCATCAGAGGCATTTTCTACTAAAGTGCGATATTTTTGTTCAGAAGCACTTACTTGATTATACAGAGTGCTGATACGTAGTCCGGCGCGGATACGAGCTAGTAGTTCCTTACTATTAATTGGTTTAGCAATATAATCATCCGCGCCAATGTCTAATCCAGTGACGCGATCATCTATAGAATCTCTTGCGGTTAGAATGATGAAATAAACATGGCCAAACTCTGTAGTAGATTTTACTTTTTCACAAAGTTCATAACCATTTAATCCAGGCATCATTAAATCAGAAACAATCAAATCAGGGCGAAACTCATTAATAATTTCCCAACCTTTTAGACCATCTTCTGCTGCTAGTACATCACAGTCCAAAGATTGTAATCTTCTAAGTAACACTGCCCGAAATTGTGCATCATCCTCAACCAACACTACTCTAGGACGCTTAGACATAATTTGTTATTGATACATTACGGGAAGGATATAACGTCTTTTGGCAAGAGAGTTTATCTTTAGATTAGCGAGTTTGCAATAAAACTTTGTCAAGTTAATTGGATAACCTTAGGTAACCTTAGGAGTTTTATAGTAGAAAATAGTAGAAAATATAAAATCAAACCCTTTCTAGAATTAGCTTAGGTAGGGTTTGATAGCAAAATCTGTTAAGGTAATTGTGAAGTTTTCTTTCTTGCCTTTATCAATAAAAGTAACAATAGTTTCACTTGCTACTGCTACTGCTAGCATTACTAGGTTTCGTGCTAGCGGGTAATCACAAATGTCATCTTGAGCCGCAGAAGGTACTCTATAATGCTCATTCCAAATGGCTTCGGCATAACCTCCAGCTAAACCAACATGCAAACAAGCTAAATTTTTTGACTGACAAAAATCTTTTACTATCTGCCTAGATTTACTGTTGTCAAAAACATCTATTACTAGTTTACTGTCAGCTAAAAGTTTTCCTACATTATTTATAGTTAATTCCTCTGCCCGTCCATCTACTTTAGTTGCTAATGCACGGTAGAGGTTATTAGCTACAATCTTGGCTTTTTGAGCACCAATATCAGTTCGGAAATAAGGTTGAGTAGAAAGATTACTCTCCTCAATACGATCACGATCAATTATTTTAAGCTTGGCAAA
>JAHFUF010000819.1 GCA_023265235.1 Blastocatellia bacterium | reverse complement strand
AAAACTCCTTGAGCAACAAAATAATTGAGTCGATATGGGACGTAACTGTCCCATAAGCGGTCAATAAAGAAAGTCAGTAGATAAATATTAATAAAAGTAACCACTTTATTTTGTTGGTATTAAGATGTTTTTTAGCTTTGGCACGAAACTTGGTATTAAAAAGTCTGCGAGTTGGGGGCTAGGGATTGGCGGAGTGTAATGCGTTATCTAAATATTTAACCAGCCCCCAACATCTATCTTCACCCCTCTTTAACCTCTTAGGAGGCATTTTCCATGCACAGTTTATTCTCTGATATTCAATATGGGTTTCGCATGTTATGGAAATACAAAATTGTATCAATAATAGCAATCATTACCTTAGCTTTAGGCATAGGTGCTAATAGTACAATATTTAGTGTTGTAAATGAGGTCTTATTACGTCCTCTACCTTATGAAACCCCCGAACAGCTAGTATTTATCTCAGAAAAAAGCTCGCAACTAGATAATATGTCTGTCGCTTATCCTAATTTTTTGGACTGGCGTTCTAAAAATACAGTTTTTCAACAAATAGGAGTTTTTCGTTCCCAAAGCTATAGTTTGACTAACAATGGAGAGCCTGAACAAATAACAGGGGCAATGAGTTCCCTAGATGTGTTTTTAGCCTTAAGAGTAAACCCAATAATTGGACGTGGTTTTTTACCTGAAGAAGATAAACCTGGAGCTAATCGTGTAGTACTATTAAGCTATGGATTTTGGCAGCAAAAGTTTGCCGGGCAATCTGACGTACTAGGAAAAGCTGTTATAATGAATGGGCAAAGTTATATAATCATTGGAATAATGCCACAAAGCTTTCAGTTTCCCTCTTATAAAACACAAGTTTGGATACCTGTTGGGTTAAATGCTAGCGAGCCTGGTTGGGAACGTGAAAATCATCCAGGGCTTTATGGGGTTGCTAGGCTAAAATCAGCCATAACTATGGCACAAGCTCAATCAGAAATGGCTACTATTGCTGCTCAATTAGAGCAACAATACCCTAAAGCAAATCCAGATAATAAAGTTGCAATAAAATCTCTTTATGAACGCGCTGTTGGAGAAGTTCGTGCTCCACTGCTTTTGCTTTTAGCTTCTGTTGGGACAGTTTTGTTAATTGCTTGTGCTAATGTTGCTAACTTGATGTTAGCAAAGGCTGCTAGTCGAAATAAAGAGATTGCTATTCGTGCTGTGCTTGGGGCTAATCGTGTAAGAATTGTTCGACAGTTATTAACAGAAAGCTTGATGCTAGCTTTAGTAGGAGGAGGATTAGGTTTGTTACTTGCTAGTTGGGGAATTAGTGCAATTATAAATTTTCCTGGGCTAGAAAAGATCCCACGCATGCTAGATGTTAAAGTTGATAGTCAAGTGCTTGTTTTTACTTTTGTTTTATCTTGTGTTACAGGAATTGTTTTTGGATTAGTTCCTGCTTTACAAGCCACTAGACTAGATCTTAACGAATCATTAAAAGAAAGTGGTCGTACTACTACTGGTAGCTACCATCAGCAAAAATTACGCAGCTTTTTGATTGTCGCAGAAATAACTTTTACCCTTATATTGTTGATTAGTTCAGGACTGTTTATTAAAAGTTTTATTAAATTACAAAAAGTAGAAACAGGTTTTAAGTCTGATAACGTTTTAATAGCAACTATAAGCTTGCCAAAAACGAAATACCCTGAAAATGAACAACGAGTAGCTTTTTATCAACAATTACTTGCTAATATATCCAACATACCTGGGGTAGAGTCTGTTGCTGCTAGTAGTAGATTGCCTCTACAAAGTAGTGGTAATCAAACGGTTTTCTCTTTAGAAGGTTTTCCTCTAGATAATGCCAATCTACCATTAACAGAATTTACTATAGTATCACCAAGCTACTTTAACACTTTAGGTTTACGTCTACTTAAAGGTAGGGTTTTTACTGAACAAGACACAAAAGATTCACTGCAAGTAATAATTATTGATGAAAGGTTTGCCAAACGATATTGGCCTAATCAAGATCCAATAGGGAAAAGAGTAAAAGGAGGCAGTAGGGAATCAGAGGATCCTTGGATGGAAATAGTTGGTGTAGTAGGTAATATTCGATATGATGAGCTAACTAGTGATAATAATTTAATCCAAATGTATCGTCCTTACTATCAAAACCCTTTTGGAAGAATTAACTTAGCAGTTAAAACCATAGGCGATCCCCTAGCATATACAAAAGCTATTCGTAGTCAGGTATTAGCTTTAGACAAAGAACAACCAATCTATGATGTTAAAGCAATGTCGCAATTACTTGATAGTACTATTGCTCCAGAGAAACTAGTATTTATTTTATTAGGGTTATTTGCTTTAGTAGCTTTGGTTTTAGCCTCTGTAGGTATTTATGGAGTTATATCTTATTCTGTTTCTCAACGCACACATGAAATAGGGGTGCGAATGGCATTAGGAGCACAACCTCAACAAGTAATGGAAATGATGATTAAACAAGGTATGGCCTTGGCATTAATAGGTATAGCTTTGGGGTTATTAGGAGCGTTTGCTTTTACTCGTGTAATAACTAGTTTGCTTTATGAAGTAAGTGCAACAGACCCAAGCATTTTTATCTTGTCAGCTATTTTTTTGGCACTAGTGTCATTACTAGCATGTTAT
>JAHFUF010000818.1 GCA_023265235.1 Blastocatellia bacterium | reverse complement strand
TGGATTTAATTCGTGCAGCAATCAAACCTAATACCAAAATGATTTTTATAGAAACTCCTACTAATCCAACAATGGTTTTAACAGATATTGCTGGTGTAGCAAGTATTGCTCATGAAAAAAGGGTAAAACTAATAGTTGACAATACTTTTATGAGTCCTTATCTTCAACAACCACTAGCTTTAGGAGCAGATATTGTAGTCCATTCTACTACTAAGTTTCTCAATGGTCATAGTGATAGTATTGGTGGAATAGTAATTCTAAACGATCCTCTAGTAGCTGAGCGTATTGCATTTTTGCAAAATGCAGCAGGTGCAATATTAAGTCCCTTTGATTCTTGGTTAATCTTGCGTGGTACAAAGACTTTAGCTGTAAGAATGCGCCAACATGAGGAAAACGGACGCAAAGTAGCTAATTTTTTAGTTGAAAGTCCTAAAGTAAAAAAAGTATTCTATCCTGGTCTAACTGATCACCCCCAATATAAATTAGCTTGTGAGCAAATGTCTGGTTTTGGTGCAATGATTTCATTTGAAACTGGCAGCTATGAGAAAGCCTCTCGTTTTCTAGAAAGCGTTAAGTTGTGTTTGTTAGCAGAATCTTTAGGTGGGGTAGAAACATTAGTTTGTCATCCAGCTAAAATGACACATGCTAGTGTTCCAGCAACAGAAAGAGATCGATTAGGAATTACAGATGGCTTAGTGCGAATTTCTGTTGGTATTGAGGATGTAGAAGACATTATTGCAGATCTAAAGCAAGCCTTAGCCATAATGTAACTCTATTAAAATCTGACTTTTAAGAAATTCGTCGCAATTTTCTCTAAGGTTAATTGTTTTTATACTGGTAACGGCTGTTTATTTTTAATATAATCCGGCAAATAGACAGTCCTTAGCGTTTTAGACAAAGTTTTCCAATTCTAAATTTAAATTAACTCATAACTTTGACTTTATGACACAAAACTCCAATATTAATATATCTTTGCATGCTGAAACAAATATTGGTATGGTTCGCCACGGAAATGAAGACAACTTTCTTGTGGTGGATTTAAGCACATCTGATACTTGGACAGTAGAAAATGCTAGCACTCCTTCAGAAAAGTTACTTGCTTATACTCAAGGGCATCATGGGGCTGTAATTGCTGTTTCTGATGGTATGGGAGGTGCCTTAGCGGGTGAAGTCGCTAGCCAGTTAGCTGTTACTATTGTACGTGATAGGATGCTGCAATTCCAAGCCACGCCTTCTTTTTCTCATTTTCCTTTCCATGAAAGATTACGTCTATCTATTGAACAAGCTAATCACATTATTCATAGTGAAAGCCAAAATAATGTTGAATACACTGGTATGGGGGCAACTTTTACAGGTGCTGGGATAGATGGGTCTATGGCCTATTTTGCTCAAGTTGGTGACTCTCGTTGTTATTTAATTCGTAATAATAAAATTGCTCAAGCAACTAAAGATCAATCCTTGGTAAGCCAATTAGTAGAAGCAGGCCATATCACTGAAGAAGAAGCGGAATCTCATACATACAAAAATGTAATCTTACAGGCCTTAGGTGCCCAACCCCGTGTTAATGTAATTGTTGACCGTATTCATCTAAAAGGTAATGACATTTTATTACTTTGTTCTGATGGTCTTTCTGGTAAAGTCAAAGGCGCAGAAATGTTAACTCTTATGCAAGAGTTAAATTTTGATCTCAAAGCCTCTTGTAATGGGTTAATTAAATTAGCTAATGAACGAGGCGGAGAAGATAATATTACTGTTGTAATAGCCCGTTTTGAAGGAGAAGGTTTAGAAGAGTGTAAACCTGAAGATCCACCAAAAGGTGATTTTGTTTCTCGTGATAGTAGCCTTCCAGATGAAGTGGATCCTGCTCAATTAACCTTTGGTGATGATGAAACTCTTCGCCCTGATGAGGATATAGCAGCAAAGGTCAAAGAAAGAGAACGCTCTAATGAAGTTGTAGAAACTCAAGAAGTGCAAGCAACTATGCTTAACATGCAAGCCATAACCCCACAAATGCTAGCACAAATGTCTATAGAAAATGGCGAAGCAGAAGCAGTTGCTACTACAGCACCATCAGCTTCTACTTCTACACCAATAGAAACTTCTTCCGTTTCTTTAAGCGTGGGTGCTACCACTGGTAATCATACTGACCCATCTACTCATTCAGAAGAATCCTCAGAACCTGTAGAAGAATACCAAGGAAACAGCAGTCGAATGGTTACTCTTTTTATCGTTGTTGTCATCCTGACATTATTAATAGGGGCTGCTTTTTACTTTTTCAAAAGTTAGCCAAAATAACCCTTATAGCTTTATTGTTTTAGTCTATAACCAAGCGCGATAGGGAAGTGTTCCTAGCGCGCTTAATGTTTTAATAACAAAAGTTTTGTGGCTATTATTAAACTAGAGTTTTATTAAATTACATTAAATCAAATAATTGGGACAAAATTAATGAGTGAACCAGTAAGTGAACCATCAATAGGAATATTTGATTCAGGTGTTGGAGGATTGACAGTTTATCGTGCTGTTCGTGAACGGCTACCACAAGAAAAAATTATTTACCTTGGAGATACTGCACGAATTCCTTATGGAACACGCTCACCAGCTACTATACGACGTTATGCTTATCAAGACGTAGCTTTTCTTTACA
>JAHFUF010000817.1 GCA_023265235.1 Blastocatellia bacterium | reverse complement strand
TAGTTTTGCAAGATATGAATTTTTCTCGTGAAACTACTGGCCAAGAGGGTTTAGAGTTGTTAGAGGAAATAAAAACTCGACAGCCCTCATTACCAGTTATTTTAATTACAGCTTGGGGGTCTATATCTCTAGCAGTAAAAGGAATGAAAGCAGGTGCTACTGATTTTATTACTAAACCTTGGACTAACCAACAACTGCTTTTATCTGTTAGGACAGTGTTAGGTCTAATTGCGGTTGATAGAGAGTCTCCTAAAGCAAAAAACATAACTCGTGAGCAACTAGAAACAAATTATCAAATAGGTAATTGTATTGGTAGCAATGTAAATTTTCTTCGAGCCCTAGAAATTGCTGCTCGTGTCAGTACTACAGATGCTTCTGTGCTAATTACTGGAGAAAGTGGCACAGGCAAAGAAGCCTTAGCAGAAGTTATTCATAAAAATAGTAATCGCCATAACAAACCATTTATAAAAGTTAATCTTGGAGCAATACCATATTCGCTTTTTGAAAGCGAGATGTTTGGTCATACTCGTGGAGCCTTTACTAATGCTATACAAGACCGTAAAGGTAGGTTTGAGGTAGCCACAGGAGGGACGATTTTTTTAGATGAAATTGGTGATCTAGAGCCTAGTTCCCAAGTTAAAATGCTAAGGGTTTTGCAAGATCGTACCTATGAAGTGTTAGGCTCAAGTCGTACTCAAACAGTTGATGTTCGTATTATTGCGGCAACAAACCGATTACTTGCAGATATGGTTGCTAAAGGAGAATTTCGAGAAGACCTACTTTATAGATTAAACCTTATTTCCTTACATTTGCCGCCGCTACGCGAAAGAGTAGACGATATCCCTTTGTTAACAAAACACTTTCTAAAAATTGTTGAAAATATTTATCATCGCGGTGATCTTAGTATTAGTAATGATGCAGTTAAATGGTTGCAGAATCTTCCTTGGCCAGGCAATATTCGCCAGCTAAGATATGTAATTGAGCGTGCTGTGTTAATAACTAACCAAAGTCTATTACAAAAAGATGATTTTGCTCTTTCACTAGGCTTTGAACTACGAGAAACAGAGCCTATAAGCCTGCTTCCAAATGTTGGGAGCATGACTTTAGACGAAATAGAAAAAGCTATGATTTTGAAATGCTTAAAACATCACACAGGAAATATTTCTAAAACAGCAGAATCTCTAGGGCTAACACGGACTTCTTTATATCGTCGATTTGAAAAATATGGGATTAAGGTTTGACACTACGTACTAAGTTTATTCTATATATATTATTACTTCATAGCATTTTTACTGCTTTAGCCTTAGGGATATTTTTTTTCTACCCAATATGGTTGTTTGTCTTAGAAGGTTTTTTCTTAATTAGCCTATTTGTAGGTATTAAATTAATTAATTCTTTCTTTGGTACATTAGATTTAATTCGATCTGGTGCGCAATTTATTGAAGAAAAAGATTTTACATCTCATTTTCAACTAGTAGGTCACACAGAAATGGATCAGTTAATTTCTGTTTATAATAAAATGGTTGATAACCTAAAAGATGAAAGAGTCAAATTACAAGAACAGAACTTTTTTTTAGACAAAATCTTGGCTGCTTCTCCTTCAGGGGTTTTAATTTGTGACTTTGACAATAAAATTAGTTCCGCTAACCTTAGTGCAGAGAAAATCTTACAAACCAGAGCAAGCGAGTTACTAGGAAAAGCACTAGAAGCGTTACACCCTCCTTTTTCTCAAGCCTTATCAGGGTTAGAAACCTATCAATCTAATGTTATTTCTTTGCAAGGTGGCAGACGTGTTAAGTGTCGTCGCTCAGAGTTTATGGATAGAGGATTTCCACGGTATTTTTTTTTGCTAGAAGAATTAACCGAAGAATTACGTTATTCAGAAAAAAATGCTTATGAAAAACTAATCCGTATGATGTCACATGAAATTAATAACTCAGTAGCCGCCACAAACTCCTTATTAAACTCTTGTCTTAATTATAAAAACCAGCTACTAGATGAAGACAAAGAAGATTATGAAAACGCTCTTAGTGTAATTATTTCGCGTAATTCACAGCTTAATGTTTTTATGAATAGTTTTGCAGAAGTGATTAGGTTGCCAGAGCCTAAAGTATCACTTACAGATGTTAAACAGATGCTAGAGAGTCTAGAAACCTTGATGCGCTCTGAGTGTCAAAAACACTCTATTGATTGGCATTGGGAGCTATTACAAACCATAGAACTAGTTGAAATGGATAAAATCCAAATGGAGCAAGTTTTTGTCAACATCTTAAAAAATGCAGTTGAAGCAATTGGCTCTAATGGAACAATTACTATTAAACTAGGTAAACAAATAGATAGGAGCTATGTTGCAATTCTAGACACAGGTAAAGGGATATCACCAAAAATTCAATCTAGGCTATTTACACCTTTTTTTAGCACTAAGGAAAATGGTCAAGGTATTGGGTTAATGTTAGTTCAAGAAATTTTAAACAAACATAGCTTTGAGTTTTCTTTAGAAAGCCAAGTAGGAAAACCAACTGAGTTTATAATATTTTTTAAAAATAAAGGCTAAAAGGTACTAAGGGTGCAAGTAGTAATGCTTTGGTCGCATATCTAGGTTTATTAGAGTTATAGAATTATCTGGGTTATCAAAATCTATTTGGGCA
>JAHFUF010000816.1 GCA_023265235.1 Blastocatellia bacterium | reverse complement strand
TTTGCCCAATTTGATTATTTTCTAATATTTTATGGTTCATTTTTACTTTAATTCCCTATCTTCAATGTTCGTCCTTCAAAAACTACCTCACTCCCTGCCAAACCTCTCGAATATGGGTTAAAAAAGGACTATGGTCATAACTTCGGCCACCAAAAAATTATTACGCCTAGAAACACGGGTATCTTGCCCATGCGCATCAATCTAAGAAAGCTAAGTAGTTATTAGTAACATAGTTATAGAAATTTTATCCATTGTTCAATTAATTTATTTAGCTATAGACAATACCTTCGCCAAAATTTTAGAAGCCAATTTTGATGGCTACATATTGTGTAAGACTGTTGAACTACACACAACATATGGACTCAATTTCGCTAGTTTATAGGTCAATTTTCAAATTGGCGAAGGTATTGATAGAAACCTAGCTTTATTAATTGGGGGTCGTTTTTACCTGTGGGTTACGTATCTCTATTACTCTAGCTGTAATTACGCCATTGTCTGCTCGAATTACTCGTCTTTGGGTAGGAAACCAAATATCGCTAACCTTACTATGAGTATCACTAAATGACTCTGTTCGCTTGAGCGCCCCGGTCTTAGCATCAAAATAAGTAACAGTAAAATGATGAGGTAAATATTTTCCATTTTCTACAGGAGTAGTTTCCAGCACACTAATTGTAAAGCGTTCACCAGCAATAGTACGTGTAACATCTACTACTTTGCCATCACGAACTCGATAACTAGACTTTAGTGCATCATTAAGTATTACTAGCCGACCTATTGGGCTTTTGTCATCATCACCAAAAGTAATTGGGTTGGCTCCATCTCTTTTAGCAAAATCTCCTCCTCGACGGTGACTAAGTAAACTATTTAATTGATTTACTAGCCAAGTTTTTGACTCAGGGTCTATTTCTCCAACATTCAAAACCACACCAGATTTTTGCTCATAAGATAATTTACCTACAATAACTTTTCCGTTGTCATTAAAAACTACTTCTGCATTAAACCCAGAAAAATCAACAGGCCAAACTTGGCGAGCATCATGTGCTTCCTTTAACAAGTCATAAGCAACAGGATCAGGTTTAATTACTGGTTTGGTATTTGTTTCAGTTACAGCACTAGGTTTAGTTACATTACTACTAGCAGATTCTGAGTTGTTGGTTTGTGCTAAAGAAAATGTTGGACAAAACAACATTAATCCAGCTATTAACAAAAATTTATTTTTTTTCCTTAAAGTCATCATTAGTATTCTCTCCTTAATTTATTACATTAGTAAGAACTAGAAAAACCTTATATTCATTCCAATGCTAACACTACGACCTCGCGCAGGAGCAACAACAAACTGTTCTGAATAAAAACGATTAGCTAAATTCTCTATTGCTAGGGTGAAACCAAGCTTATAAAACTCGCGGTTTAGATTAAGCCCTGTACGTAAATCATGAACAACAAAGCCTGTTTCTGCTCCACGATTTACTGTTATAAAAGCAGGGGAAAGTCGGTCTTGACGATTAATAATACGTACTCCGTATTCTGCCCAAACTCGTTCAGGTCGGTCTTGTATACGTAAGGCAAAAACAGTTTTTAATGGAGTAATAAAATCTAGAGGTTGGTTAGTTTGTAAATTATCTCCTCTTAAGTAACTTATACTAGTAGTTGGAGTGATTATTACTGATGAAAAAGGTAGAGAAACTTCTAAACTTGCCTCTAACCCTTGAATTCTACTTCTACCAAGGTTAACTGTTTGAAAAACTGGTGTTGATGGACGACCAGGTGAACCAGGAATAGCAAGGGGTTTGCCGTTGCGGTCAAAAGCTGGTCGACTAGTTAAAAAATTAGTGTAGGTATTATTAAAGTAGTTTATTGCTCCAGCAAACCTACTAGTACGTACTTGTAAACCTGTATCAAAATTGACTCCTGATTCAGCCTTTAAGCTTGGATTACCAACTACAAAACCTGAACTTGAACCAAAATCAGTAAAAAATCGCTCAAAGATGTTAGGTTCACGAAATGACCGACCAACTCTTGCTGTTAAACTAATGGTCTGAATAGGTTTTATTACAAAACCAAAATCACCACTTACAGCAATGTTATCTGTGGATAGACCTTTGTCTAGCCCAACTAAACCTAAATCTTCTATTTGAGATTTGGTAAAAAATGGTGGTAGCACAAAACCATTGGTTTGATCAGCTTCTAACTTAAAGCGATCTACTCTAATGCCTCCTATTAGCTTTAACCATTTATTAACTTGGTATTCATCTTGAGCAAAAAAGGCTAAATTACCAAAATCTGAATCTGGTACACTTTTGGAGCGATCTTCTGTACGAGTTAATGAAGGAGGATTAGTAGCAAAATTAGGTAGAAGCCTTTCGATAAATCTTTGGTCACGATTGCGATCACGAAAGTAGCTTGTTCCTACTGTTAAAATGCTATTTTTTGACAATGCCAAATTTGATTGAAGGTCAAAACCAATAGTACTAGTGTCTGTGACTGTTTGACTAAATTGAAAAGTACCAGGAAAGAAAGGAGGAGCAGCAGGAACATTAGTAATATTAGAAAAATTCCTCTCTTGGTTTTGGTAATAAACGTTGGCTGATAAATAAGTTAGCTTACTGTTTAGATTACGAATTTCATAACGTCCGCTTACTTTGTCTCGATTA
>JAHFUF010000815.1 GCA_023265235.1 Blastocatellia bacterium | reverse complement strand
ATTTATGACAGGAATTACTATTCGTAAAGAAAACCGTCCTACTCGTTGTGAAATATGTCATCAATCAGACTTATTTGACTCAAATACTGGGAAGTGCGGGCGTTGCGAAAATATGATAATACCAATAGAAAAGCTTGCTCCACTACCTAATTATCAAACAGCAATGACTCAAGAAGCTTTGGATTTTACTGCACTAGGTGCTGCATCTTTAGGAGTGTTAGCTTTTGTTCCAGGACTTTTCTTTCCACCCTTAGGTTTATTTTTAGGCATTCTTGCGACAGTTTTAGGTATTCGTTCTCTAGATCGTATTAGGACTAGACAGATTAGACTCTCTGGAGAAAGCTTTGCCTACATAGGGATTTATTGTGGTGCTTTAGCTGCTATTTTAGGGTTTTTACTGTTTTTGTTCATTATACAACGTAATTAAGCAATTAGGGCGAACAGTTTGCCCCCTATATTAATTTATTTTGTTTTGCCACTAGACTGAGCTTGTAATAAATCTGCTCGACTTAAAATTAATGTTCGTTCATTTTCTATTAATGCGCCTAATCGATTAGCTCGTAAAATGGCTTTTAGGGCTTGTGGCCAGGCTAATTCTTTTATTGATGCAGTAATTTTTGTTTGTTTGGCTAGAGGAGTATAAGCAAACTTTACCCCATATTTACTAGTAAAAAACTTTAATAATTCTCCAAGTTCTACCTCTGTAATAGATAATGTCAAAGGTTGGGCTTGAAAATCTTTCCCTCCAAATTTAGAGTCAGCAGGGGGTGATTCTAGACTAGTAGCTAAAGCAATAGAATTAGTATCCAGGGCTTGTTCAAAAGGTATAATGCGAAATACTCCATCTTCAGAAACAAATGTTAAGTTTACCGAATGTAAAATTGCTAAGACAAACTCATCAAAAGGAACTCGCTCTCGATTAATTGAAATACATAAGGGAGGGACGCTTTGATCTAGAATAAAGTTAAATTGATAGTCACTTAGTTCGTGTAAAAGTAGTAGCAAGGAGCGTAATTCTATATTATTAATTTTTAATGTCATTACCCAGTTAGGTAGCTTTGCTTTTGCTTCTTTTTCTAGTTGAGTCGATAATGGGGTTTCTTTTCCTAACAGAGGTGTAACTAGAGAACAGTTAGCAGAATCTATAGGTTTGGAAAGTTGGGAGACTTGTACTTTCCCATTTGTATCAACAAAGGTTTCATCAAATAATGCGCGACCCTGTTGAATAGTAGCAAAACGACCATTGTAACACTTTGCTCCAGAAGCAACGAAAAGTTCTTTTTGATTAGGTGTTTTAAAAAATGCTCCTTGAGTGGTAGGAGTAAAATAAAGCCCTGCTAAGGCTAACTCAGAAACTAAATAAGGACTGCTACGGTCTGGACGCTTAGTATTAGGCAGGTTTACTAGTTGCAAATATTCTTCAATACGTTTCTCTAAATCAGGATAGTTAGCACTAGCGTTACTACCTTGAGTAAGTTGTTCTATAGTATAAATAGTAGTGAAAGGATCACGTGCTATTACATCTTGATCACTAGTGTCAATACCTTTTAACCAGTCTTGATAAGCTTGTGGAACATCTATTAAAGCTCCAATAGTGAAGTTAGGCCCATTTAGTTCTAAGGAGACTTCAGTAAAAATCTGTGCTTGGCTAATTTCATCTATTAGTTTTTTTATGGTTTCTGCTGAGCGAGAAACTCCAGAGATTTTTATTTGTCTAGAATCTATGGAAACATTGGTTAAAACAGTTTCCAGCGATTTGGGAAAATGTTTTCCTAATCGTCGTAGTACAGACCAACAAGCTACTTTTTCGTCAAAACGTGAATTTAATAATGCTAGAGATTTTTTTGCTGTTTCTAATTGAGCACTAGTATTTTCCCCACTAGGGTTTTGCAATTGATTGCGACCTTTTTCGTCTAGGCTATAGAGTAATATACTAAACTCTGCTTCTACTGATACTAGTGGTGCTGGTTGTTTGGTACGTTTTACTTCAAGCCCATCAATAATTACTAGATAGTTTAAGGCTGCTAGGCTCAGTAACATATCTGTCAAACGTTCATAAGTACCAAATAATTCTACTTTTATTGGATGAAAAATAAATGGTTCATCTACTATTCCAGCACTACGTTCTAGAGTACGCCAGCGCAATTCTCTTAAACGCAAATCTGTTTTAATTTGATTAATTGTACGACTAATATCTTCTTGGTCACGAACAAGGCGTTCTAGTAGAGAAGCAACCTCTGTTTGAGTTTCCACTAGCTCTTGTTTTTCTTTTGTTTGTTTTTCTTTTGCTTGTTGATTAATAGGGTTGTTTTTTGAACGTTGAGTCTTTGCCAGACTAAACTGTGGGATAAGGAAAAAACTAACTAAAAATAAAATTAATATTTTCATAAGTCTTAATTTGAATCCATCACGGTTCTAATTTTATCTAATAAATCATTAATACCATAAGGCTTTTGTAAAAAGCCTAATACACCTTCGCTTAATATTTCTTCTGTACATATGTCTTCATTGTAACCACTAGAGAGCAGGACTTTTACTTCAGGGTTAATCTCTTTAAATCGTAAGAAGGCTTGCTTTCCGTTTAACTCAGGCATATCAATATCTAGGATTACCAAGTCTATTTGGGCAAAGCGTTCATGATAAATGTTTAAT
>JAHFUF010000184.1 GCA_023265235.1 Blastocatellia bacterium | reverse complement strand
GAGTTAAGCAAGGGATTAAAGGCGCGACAGATGATTTTGCTAGCTATCCTAGCGAAGTAGTTAATTATGTTGAGTGTCATGATAACCATACTTTTGCTGATAGACTAATGCTTTCAACCTTTGACGATGGGGGGATTAGCGACCTAGATCGTAGAGCTATGAATAAACTTGGTGCAGCAATTCTTTTTACTTCTCAAGGTATTCCTTTTCTACAAAGCGGCCAAGAATTTGCACGCTCTAAACTAGGATTAGATAATACTTACAATAAGCCTGACGCAATTAATATGTTGCGTTGGCAAGATAAATTACTTAATAAAGATCTTTTTGATTATTATCGAGGCTTGATTGCTTTACGAAAAGCTCACACGATGTTTCGGCTTAGTACTGCTACACAGGTAAAAAAAGCTGTTCATTTTCTTGACTCAGACCTTGGGCTAGTACTAGAAGAAAATACTCTTGGGTATTTATTAATCGATGTTACAGGAAAAGATTCTTGGTCACAGGCTTTAATACTATTTAATGCTAGTAGTAAAGCACAGGATTTTCCTGTTCCTAATGGCCATTGGCAGGTTTTTGTAGATAATAGACAAGCTACTTTACTACCAATAGAAAACTCTTCCATTAGAATTAACAAACATACTGTTACCGTTCCATCACGTAGCGCAGCCATTATGGCAGTAAAAGCTTAAAGCTTAATGATAATTTTCTTGGCTATAAATAAAAAAGATCTACTTTTTGCTTGTTAAATAATAGGAAAAGTTTTTACAATGACAATTTCAATTTGTATAGGTTAGAAGTGATAGCAAATAAAAAAACTAGCTAACTTCTTTATAAAATAGCCTTAAAAGATAAAAAAAGTAACAAATCACACTATTATTAAAAGTTTTATCTAATTTATAGCGATTATTGCGCAAAATTCTTATATCTCCTCTTGACGGATCTTAAAACAGATGGTAGAAATGCCCTGCAACAAAATAAGAGTTTAATTAATTTATCGATAAACTTAAATATAGTGCTACTTTAGCTTGTTTTAAGAAAAAGGAGGTCACTTGTCGGCGCGAGGATTTGCAGGAACTTATGAAATTGAGGTCAGGCTTGGCCCTCAAGAGGTATGTTTTTTAGAATTTGACATGCCAGACTCTGAAGAAGAATTGCGTAAGGTGAAGCTCGATCCCCCTAACGCAGATACAGAAGAAGTAATTCGCGGATTGGTATCTACAGTTTTTTCTTCAACAGGTGGTAGCCAAAATTCTCGTAATATTCAAATCTATGATTTGATGAATAATATTGCTTCAATTCGTGATGCAATAGAAAACAGTGAAACTACTAGCAACATTAAGTCTAAATTAGAAAGCTCAGCACAAGATGATATAGCTCGTGTTAGCTTACGCTACTTTTGTTACTTAATGGATTTAGCTGGTAAAAATAAAACCTTAGAATTATTGTCACAGTTTTCTAAGTTTCTTTTTACTAAAAAAGAAGCTTTACCTAAAGCAGTTAGTGCTTCTAAATTAACTAAAGAATCTCCTCGTTGGGATCGTGTAGTGAAACAGAATGTATTAATTAGCGATGAACCAACCCAGGATATAGAGGTTAGTTCTTTAGAAGAAGAAGTGACAGAAGATGCTGAACCATTAGAAGCTGAATGGGCAGAAGCTCCTACAGACATTGAGCCTATAGGAGAAGGTGAATTAGAGGATGATGAAGTTGATCATTCAGAAATAACTTAAGCCAAAACTTCAGAAGCAACTTAAGCAAAATAAAATACTTTAGGTGTGTTTTAACCGAACACGCCTTTTAGTTTTTAGCTATCCTTCTAACTATTCTTCTAGCCATACAGAGACAGAGCTTCCTTGACAGGGAAAATTTGCCCAGCCTCGGGAGTCTGATTGCACTTTTTCTTTAATATGTTCAGTTATATCAAAAAAAGTTGCATTAGCACTTCTAATATCCATCCATTTGCTATTTTTAAGGCCAGTGTTTATTACTACAGCCATTACTCTTGGGTGTGCTCTATCACCTAGTCGCGTCCATCCTATAAGGTTTGGGTGATCAAAATAATCTAGTTGTTCACCATAATTATAATGTTTTCGTGCCCATAAAAACCTGTTGATTAGCCAACTATGTGAATAAAGAACTATTGGAGGGGTATCTGGTAAGCTATTTTCATATTGAGCACCATAATAATCTGGGTAAAATACGCAGGGGTATCCATCAAGCCTAAGTAAAATTAGAGCGTATGCTAGTGGCTTAAACCAAGCCTCAATAGATGATTCTAGTGATTGACAAGGTTGCGTATCATGATTATCAACAAATGTAACTGCTAAAGTAGGGGCTTCTTTTACCAAGGTCTTATCAAAAATCTTACGTAAATCATATTTAGTGCCTAAGCGGCTAGCCTTGTGTAATTTATAGTGCAGTGGCACATCAAAGAGTGACATTACTCCATTAGTTTTTTCAATATAGCTTTTTAATTCTGCAAGATTTTCTGACCAATATTCACCAACAGCAAAAAGTTCACGCCCGCCAAAGTGTGCACGTAAATGATTTATCCAGTCACGAAAGAAATGTTCGCTCAAAAATTTTGCAGAGTCTATGCGAAAACCATCTACATTTGTTGAATCCACAAACCATCGACCCCAATACATTAATTCCCCTTGTACCTCTGGAACATCTGTGTCAAGCTCGCAAGCCATACGATATTCAAACTTACCATATTCATTAGGTATACCAGGAGGAAAGGCTTTGTCTTTTAGGCGATAAATTTTACTACGGTCTTTAGTCTCAGCATTATAGCTAACAGTATCAAAATGCCACCAATGCCACTTCATACTAGAATAAAGATTACCACGACCAGGGAAATTAAAATGTGTACGAGCTAAGATTTGATACCAATCGCTTTTAGCAATACTACGGTCTATCCAATCTACTTCTTGGACTCTTACAGGCTCTATTTCATCAGCACCATTTTTATGCTTAAAAACTACATCAGCATAAACCTGCATGTTCTGGTCATGAACAGCTTTTATTGCTGTTAATAGTTCTGCTTTAGTTCCATATTTGGTTCTTTTACTAGCTTTTTGAAAAAATTCTCCTAAGTCAAATAAGTCATAAACTCCATAACCAACATCAATTTTTCCTCCTTGGCCTTTACAAGCAGGCGGCAACCAAATAGATGTAAAACCATGATGGGCTAGGTCAGGGGCTTTTTCTGCTAGTTCTCGCCAGAGCTTACCATCAAAATTGGTATACCAGTGGAAAAACTGCATCATAACGCCGTTCATTGACATTTTATGAATCCTTAAGAGAGGAACTTTTTTTGCAGAATTGCAGGATGACCTTTATCCGATTTAGCAAGGATCTGGGAAATTTTGCAACCTGCCTACTATAACCATTACTAGTAGAAAAAGAAAATCTAACTTAGCAGGCATTAGACTTCTTGCAAAAACCTTTATCTTAAAGTCGCAGGGGAGTTTTAAGGTTTTGGAAAACTAAATAACCCATTACATCTTAATCTTGTCATCAACCAGACTTGTTTTGTACTATAGTGGTTGTATTAATTGTTTTTAAGTTAGAGCGTTAACAATGACCAAGCTTAAAATAGCTGCCTCGACCTATCTTAATTCAGCCCCACTAATTTATAGTTTCTTAAAAGGAAGCTTAAAGAATAGTTGCCAGTTTTTAGGTGATACCGCACCTGCTCGTTGTGCTGATTTATTAAGAGAAAATTTGGTGGATGTAGCTTTAATTCCTGTAATTGAATATCAATCTATTAAGCAAATATATTTAATTCCTGATATTGCTGTAGCCGCAAAAGAATTTGTTCAAAGTGTGATTTTAGTAACAAAATGTCCTATCAATAAGCTAGAGACTGTTGCTTTAGATACTTCTTCGCGAACTTCTGCGGCACTAATAAAAATTATTTTAGAAAAGTTTTATCAAGTAAAACCAAATTATATTACTACTTCACCAAATCTAACCGAGATGCTAAAACAAAGCGATGCGGCTTTAATCATTGGTGACCCAGCCATCAAAATTAGAAAAGAACATTATCAAACTTACCAAATATATGATCTAGCAGAGGAATGGCGAAAGTTTACTAGTCTACCTTTTGTTTTTGCTTGTTGGGCAGTAAAACTACCTTGGTCTGATAACCAAGGTAGCTTATCTAGATTCGATATAATTTCTTTGTTTACTCAAGCTAAAGAAGAAGGGTTAGGTTTATTGGGAGAAATTGCTAAAGATTATAGTAGGAGTTTAGAAATAGGAGAGAGTTTATTACTAGACTATCTAACCAACAGTGTTAACTATGATTTAGATGAAGAAAACTTAGCTGGATTAACACTTTTTTATAAATTGGCTTTTGAATGTAGGTTAATCAAAGAAAATCGTGTAATTGAATTTTGTAATAAATAAGGATATAAACAATGAGTTTACTTAATCCAGCAGCACTTTACCAAGAGCTTTCTCAAGCTAAAGAGAATAAACAGATACTAGCACTTGCTACTGTAATAGCTACTAAGGGTTCTACACCGCAACGAGCAGGGGCAAAGATGCTTATCTACCGTGATGGAAAGCTCTCTGGCACAGTTGGAGGAGGTTGTGTTGAGGCTGATGTTGTAGGGGCAGCACAAAGACTAATGCGACAACAAAAAGCCCAACTTTGCCGTTTTGAATTGATTGCTGATCCTGGTGATCCTGAAGGTGATGTTTGTGGGGGGATTATGGAAATTTTTATTGAACCTTACTTACCAGAATAAAGCTATTTTCGCCTTAAAACTATTGTGCGAGCAATTCCTTGAAGGTCTTTTAAGGTTTCTTCTATTTGCCAATGTGTTGAATTAACTGAGCTTAACAATGCTGCTTCTTGGCCAAACCCTATTTCACAAACTAAGTAACCCCCTAAGTAAACTAGTGGTACAGCCTCATTAAATAATCTTTTAATTAACGCTAAACCATTTTCAGGGGCAAAGAGTGCTAGCTCTGGTTCATAATCGCGGACTTCTCTAGCTAGATCTTTTTGTTCATCAGGTGATATATAAGGAAGATTTGCACAACAAAAATGAAAATGTGCTTGAAGTGGGAGTTCTTTGACTAAATCGCTACAGAGCCAATTAATTCTAGACATTACTTGATGTTGAGAAGCGTTTTTCTTGGCAATTGCTAAGGCTTTAGGAGAAATGTCTATCGCAGTAACTTTTGCAGAAGCTAGTTCAGATGCAAGTGTAACAGCAATACAACCTGAGCCTGTGCCTACGTCTAAGATTTCTGGTTGATGAATATTATGTTCTTTTACTAGTTTTATAACTAGCTCAATGATTAATTCTGTTTCTGGACGAGGGATTAACACCGCAGGATTAACAATAAAACTGCGTCCATAAAATTCTTGATAGCCTGAGATATATTGAGGTGGCTCACCTTTAGAACGACGCTCAATAGCTGTTTGGTACGTTGCTACTAGCTCTAAGCCTAGGTTATCTTGGTCATGTGCTAGCAAATAAGCTCGATTACAATTAAGTAGATCCATTAGTAACAAAGTCGCATTATGACGAGCATCAGGAACATTTGCCGTTTGGAGTTTTTGAGTTGCTTCTAGTAGTAGTTTTTTAATTGATCCCATTAGACTTATTTTGATCTTTTAGTTTTGGTTTCTAGCCAAGATAATTTTTTTCTAGTTTCTTCAGCAATGTCTAAAGCTGTTTTGATATCATCAGACAAAACCGTGAAATGTCCCATTTTGCGCTTTGGTTTGGCTTTTTTCTTTCCATATAAATGCAAGCAAACATTTGGGTTAGCTAATATTTCAGTTGTACCAAAAAAACGATCGCCTTTATGATCTCCTAGTATATTAACCATCACTGCACTATTGGTTAACATTTTTGGTGATCCTAGTGGCAAGCCACAAATTGCCCTGAGTTGCTGTTCAAACTGTGAAGACATACAAGCATCAATTGTGTAATGGCCGCTATTATGTGGGCGTGGGGCGATTTCGTTAACTAGGATTTCATCGTTTTCTAGCAAAAACATTTCTACACAAAACACTCCAACTATGTTTAAGTGTAGGGCAATTTTTTTAGCAATTTCTGTTGCTTGGCTAGCAACTTTGCTTGAAATTCTGGCTGGAACAATAGTTGTGTCTAGTATATTGTCCACATGGACATTTTCTGTAACAGGATAAGTAACTGTCTGTCCTAGTTGATCACGGACACAAATTATTGCCAGTTCCTTAGTAAAATTAATGATTTTTTCCCAAATTAAAGTGCGATTATTAAGCGAGTGAAAAACTTGTTGTGCTTGCTCTAGGTTAATTATTTTAACTTGACCTTTACCATCATAACCACCATAAACGGTTTTAAGTAGGGCAGGGAAGCCTACTTGGTGAGCCGCTTTTTCTAGGTCTATAGCTGTGTAAATTGGATAAAAAGGAGCGGTTTTAATTCCTATGCTACAGACAAACTCTTTTTCTAAAATACGATGTTGAGTGGTTTTTAACACATTGCTACTAGGGTAAACTTGATAGCCTGCTTCTTCTAAAGCAATTACTGCTTGAACGTCAATATTTTCAAATTCATAGGTAACAACATCACACTTGCTACCTAGTTTTAGTACTGCGGGAATATCGTTATAATTAGCAACAATTTTTTTGTCTGCTACTGATGAACAAGGAGCATCAGGGGAAGGGTCTAGAAAAAAGATGCGATAGCCCATTTGACGAGCAGCTAGTGCAAGCATTCTTCCTAGTTGCCCGCCTCCTAAAATACCAATTTTGCCACCAACTTCAAGAGATTGTCTTTTGCGATCTACAGCTAGCATTTTTAACCACTTATTTTAAGGTTTAATGGCGAGAAAGAACCCATCTTGGTTCCCACCACCAAAAGATTTTTGTGGGCCATTTAAGGTGGGAAAGTTAGTAGATCCTGTTATTCCAGTCAAATAGATTGTCCCGTTGTTTGCAATAATAAAGCTAGTTTCTCTATCCATCCCATTTCCGCCCAGGTAAGTAGATGTAATTACTCGGCCTTGTGGGTCAAAACTAGCAAGGTAAAGATCGCTTGAGCCACTTAAAGAAGTTTGTAATGCGTTTTGGGTTGGCAAATCACTAGAAGCAGTTGTTCCTACTAAATGAACTTGTCCAAGTGAGTCAACAAAGGAAAAACCAAAAGCAGGCTCATTCTCATCTTTGCTCCCTCCCAAGTAAGTAGAGTAGATTACCCCGCCACTAGGATTAATCTTAGTGACAAATGCATCATAAAAAGAACCAAACCCTCCCCCATATTGTGATTGGAAAGCATTACGAGTAGGAAAATCAAGAGATTTTGTTCTCCCTATTAAATAAGCTGTTCCTGACCCATCAATAAAAAAGTTAGTAACCTCTTGACCTAAGCGACCACCTAAGTAGGTTGAATAAATTAATGTTCCTGAATTGGTAAACTTAGAAATAAAAAGGGTTTTATCACCAGTTTGATTATTTTGGAAAGGATTAAGTAAAGGAAAATCTTGCGAGCTAGTTTCTCCTAGTAAGTAAATATTACCGCTACTATCAGAAGTGACTTGTAAAATAGTGTCTAAGCCTTTTCCTCCAACATAAGTGCTAAAGCTTGGCGTACCTACCATATTTATTTTGGCTAAAAAGACATCTCCAGCATCACCATAAGCACGTTGGAAAGAGTTGCCAGTTAAAGGAAAGTTGCTAGAAAAAGTTGTACCGCTTAAAAGTATGTCATTATTAGCATCTAGGGCAAGCCTTAAGTCTAAGTTAGAGTTTAGCTCATTTCCATTACCACCCAAGTATGTAGAATAAATAAAAGTGCCTTGAGTGCTAAGTTTAGCTAAATAAACATCATCAAACCCGCCTGAATTGCTTTGAAAAGCATTTGCAGTAGGAAAATTTTGTGAACCTGTTTTTCCTACTAACGTGATATTTCCAGCATTATCAACAATAAAATCTCTAATATCATCAAAGCCCCGGCCACCTAAGAAAGTTGAGTAAATTGCCTCTCCCCTAGGGCTAAACTTGGCAACAAAACCATCAGATGCACCACCAAATTTCTTTTGTACAGGGTTACGTGTTGGGAAAGATTTACTAGAAGTTGTACCAACAATATAAATATTTCCTAGTACATCAAGTTTTAGCCCTAAAATATCTTCATCACCAACACCGCCTAAATAAGTAGAAAAAATACCATCTCCATTAGGAGCTATCTTAAGTAAAAAAGCATCTGAGTCATTATCCTTAAAATCTTCTCTGTTGCCATATAGGTTTTGAAAAGCATTAAGCAAAGGAAACTTTCTAGAAGAAGTTACTCCAGCGACATAAACATTTCCATTGTCATCTACCATAAAAGTAAATGGGTCATTTACTTCACCACCACGCCCTAAATACGTAGAATAGATTACTTGTCCACTAGGAGATAATTTAGTAATGCAAAACGCTTCAGTGGTAATTTTTTTGTAAGTGGTT
>JAHFUF010000183.1:3053-8467 GCA_023265235.1 Blastocatellia bacterium | reverse complement strand
AATAAAATATCTACACCACCATCTAACAAAGCATTTACTTGCTGGTAGTAGGAACTAGAGAGTTCATCAAAAGTAATATTTTCTGTAACAGAGATAGATTTGGTTGTAGGGCCAATTGAACCAGCAACAAAACGGGGTTTTTCTTTGGTGGAAAACTCATCTGCCACACGACGAGCGATTTTAGCTGCTGCAACATTAATTTCATAAGCCTGATCTTGGAGGTTATATTCGGCTAAAACTACAGAAGCGCCACCAAAAGTATTGGTTTCAATAATATCAGCCCCTACTTCTAGGTAGCTACGATGTACTTCTTCTATAGCTAAAGGCTTACTAAAATTAAGATGTTCAGGGCAACCTTCATATTTACTGCCACCATAATCTTCTTCTGTTAGTTTCATAGAAAATAGGCTAGTTCCCATTGCACCATCTAATACTAAGATTCGTTTAGAAAGTATTTCTTTAAATTGCTCAACTCTGGTTTGTTTCATAGACTCGTCGTGAAATCCTAATAAGATTTTTATTGATTTATTTAAGAAAAACTAATAATAACATGTGTAGGAAAAAGCTTGAATAAAGCTTGAATAAAACTCGGCTACAACTAACACTATTAAATACATAAGAAAGTTAACTATTGACGCTTTGTTAATCGACTTTAGAAAAATTTAAAGGTAAATTTTTGGCTAGTACTTAACAAGTAAATAACTAACAAAAGTAATCTGCTAATAAGACTAGGGCAATAACCATTTTTTTGTTAACATTGCTCACTTCTAGAGCATATATTAAGACTTTCAATTAAGACTTTCATTTTTTACAATTAAAATCCATTTTATTCACCATTTGGAATAAAAACATGAACAGTAATCAGCGATTTAGTAATAGACCAGAACCCTATAGAGAATCTCGAATTTCAGAAAGACCTCCTGCCCGCCGCCGTCATCGGTTAAAAGAGTTATTAGAATTTTTAACTATCACTTTGGTTGATAATAAAGATGATGTAGTGGTAACTGAGAGAGAAAGACAAGGTAAATTCTACTATACGATCAAAGTAGCAAAAACAGATATGGGAAAACTACTTGGACGTGGTGGAAAAACTATTGGGACTGTAAGGGCTTTAATGCGTGTTGCTGCGGCTAAAGCAGATGTTGATGCAATTGTTGATATACTAGAAGATATAGAAACCAGCTAATTAATTGTCTTGCTTTTATAAATGTAAAAACTGCTGTAGCCATTAGAGTTTTTCCATTATTGCTCCAGCCGCCGTTAATCCTGGCCCAAAAGCAATACTAAGTACCAAAGTTCCGCTAGGGATTTCTTTTGCAGATAAAATCTTATCCCAAATATAGGGTAGGGTAGCTGATGACATATTCCCAAACTGTGTAAGTATTTCATGACTAAAAGCTACTTGTTCAGGGGCTATTTTTAAGCTACGTTGAATAAATTCAATTATTTTAGGCCCACCAGGATGAATAGCAAAAACTATTTTGTCCTTCTCTTTGGCAAACTCAAGCCCTATTTCAGACATTAACTCTTCAACAAAAATCAAAATATTATCCCTAATAAGAAAAGGAATTTTCTTAGAAAGTATCATTTCAAAATTGTAGCTAGATAAATTCCAAAGCATTTCTGCTAAGGAATTAGGAATAATAGCCTCTTTTAGAGCTAAAACCTTTAACCCTGATGATTTTTGGCTAACGAAACTTTTTAATGGGTAAATAGAATATTTAATAAACCCATCACCAAACAAAGTCATAGCTAGTATATCTCTAGGTGCTAAGCTAGTTAAATTAACATGTAGGGTAAGAAATTCAGTATGTACAATGTCTATTTGTTGCTTAGGTTTCCCTAACCCATAATACGAAGCCGCTAAAAATCCTGTTGCCATTCGTAACGCAGGAATTGAGCCATAACAACCCATATGATATGAATGAGTTACAGTGGTTTTACGCCACTGTTTTTGAGACACCATTTTTTCTACTGGACTAGGTGCTAAATAACCAGAACAACTTACATGAATAATATCATCAGGTGCTAAGGTATTTGTTGGATAGGTTTTTTCTAGTACTTGATCAACAATTTGTCCAAATAAACTCATCCTTTTTGCAAGGTCTGCTCCTTGAGGATTAGTACTTGGACTATTAAAAATACTTATCTCATCAAGATTAATTGTTGTTGGATAATCTATTTCTGCTTTGTGATTAAGAATATTAACTTGTCTTTGATTAATTATCTTAGGTGAAACACCATAATGATAGATTTTTTCTATAACACCCTTGTCTGAGTCTGATAAATTCTCTGTTTGATTGTTTAGATAATTATTTGAGTGAGCTAAAACTGCTAATTTAGCAAATGTGTCTAGTAGAGTTTCTTGTGGTAATGGTGGAGTAAGGGTAACAGGGGTAAAACTAGCTAATACAGTAGAAAAAAGCTCTTTGTTAATGGGTTTTCCTCCTTAACTGGTTTTATAGCAGCAATTAATTCTAAAGGCCATTCAGCCCTAGCGGTTACACTTAAGAAAGTGATTTAACCAATATATCTTTTATTTAATATTTATAATCTATTATTATACAAGAAGTTATCTTTTTTCAAAACTTACAAGCAGTTATTTGATTTAGCTACTTTATAATTTTTCTGTCCAAAATTCCAGTTCACCTGCTTTGTAGAAGGTGTGTGACTTAGGTATAAAACTATGTTTAATCAATATATTCTTGCTCTTGACCAAGGTACTACTAGTTCGCGTGCAGTAGTTTTTAATAAAAAAGGGGAAATGGTTTCCCTTGCTCAACAAGGATTTGCTCAACATTATCCCCAACCTAGTTGGGTTGAGCATAATGCAATGGAAATTTGGGCTACACAACTAGGTTCAGCACAGATGGCTATTGCTAAAGCAAATATTTCTCCTAGTCAAATTGCTGCTATTGGAATTACTAACCAACGAGAAACAGTGGTTTTATGGGATAGACAAACAGGTAATCCTTTACATAATGCTATAGTTTGGCAATGTCGGCGTACAGCTAGTTTTTGCGATGAGTTACGCGCACAAGGACATCAAGATTCTATTCAAGCAAAAACAGGGCTTTTGGTAGATGCTTATTTTAGTGCTAGTAAAATCCGTTGGTTACTAGATAATGTCCCTAGTGCACGAGAGCAGGCAAAAGCTGGCAAACTCGCTGTAGGCACTATAGATAGTTGGATTATTTGGCAACTTTCTAAAGGAAAGCTGCATGTTACTGATCCTTCAAATGCTAGTAGAACCATGCTCTTTAATATTCACAAAATGGTTTGGGATGATGAGCTATTAGATTTGTTTGATATTCCTCGTTCAATCCTACCTCAAGTGGTTCCTTCTAGTGCAATAGTGGGGCAAACAGCCGTAGAGGTGTTAGGAGCAAGTATTCCTATTGCTGCAATTGCAGGCGATCAGCAAGCCGCTCTTTTTGGTCAAGGTTGTTACAGTCGTGGTCAAGCAAAAAACACTTATGGTACAGGGTGTTTTATGCTATTAAATACTGGAGAAGAGGCAATTAAGTCTACTCAAAAGCTCTTAACCACAATAGCTTGGCAACTTGGGGATCAAAAGCCTCAATATGCTTTAGAAGGATCTGTTTTTATTGCTGGTGCAGCAATACAATGGTTAAGAGATGAACTACAAATTATTGGCTCAGCAGCAGAATCAGAAACTTTGGCCGCTTCTGTGCCTGATACAGGTGGGGTTTATTTGGTTCCTGCTTTTGTTGGATTGGGTGCTCCTTATTGGGATCAATACGCCCGAGGCACAATAATTGGCATTACTCGTGGGACAACTCGCGCTCATATTGTGCGTGCTGCCTTAGAATCAATTGCTTATCAGGCTCGTGATTTAGTAGAAGCCCTCTGTGTTGATGCTAATTGCAGTTTGACAGAACTACGTGTTGATGGTGGAGCAACAACTAATAATTTACTTTTACAGCTACAAGCTGATATTTTAGGAGTTACAGTAATACGCGCTAAAATGGAGAGTACTGTAATGGGGGCGGCTTATTTAGCTGGGCTAGCTTGTCATTATTGGGCAGATTTATCAGAATTAATCTCACTCATTGGATCAGAGGCAACACATTTTAACCCTAATTTGGCATCAGAAATACGTGAAGCTAATTATAAAAAATGGCAGCGTGCTGTAAAAAGAGCCGCTAATTGGGATACTGAAGGCTAGTGTTAAAATATTGAGCTAATGTCAGATGCGCTTACTGGGTATTAAAATTTTATTAATCATTTTAAAAATCAATTGTTTACAAGATAAACTTTACGTATAAATTTATGAAGGTTATTACTTTAGGCACAAGTTCTGGTACACCAACTAAAGAACGCAATGTTTCTTCACTAGCAATTTTTATTAATGGACATTGGCTGTTATTTGATTGTGGTGAAGGAACGCAATATAGACTTTTAAGAGCACCTGTGAGACTTGGCCAATTAGAAGCAATATGTCTTACTCATGTACATGGCGATCATATTTTTGGTCTACCTGGGTTACTAGCTACTTTAAGTATGCAACATCGCCCTGATCCGCTTTATATTTATGGCCCACGCGGAATTAAAGAATTTATTATAATGAGCCTAAGATTGTCTGTTACAAGATTAAGTTATGAATTAAAAATTACTGAAATTGAAGCAGGAGTAATACGTAAAGCTAATGGTTACACAATTTCGTGTTTACCTCTAGACCATCAAGTTTTAGATTTTGGCTATGCAATAACTGAAGATGATCCACCAGGAAAGTTTGATTTAGAGAAAGCCCGCGCTTTAAGTATTCCTCCTGGGCCATTATATGGAAAATTACAATCTGGACAAGACATTGTTTTAGACGATGGTAGGGTAATTAAAAGTAGTGATGTGGTAGGGTTACCTAGAAAAGGGCGTAAGATCGTCTATTGTACAGACACGCGGCCTTGTCAAAATAGCATTGAATTAGCGCGCGGGGCTGATTTATTAATTCATGAATCCACTTATGCTGAAGATTTGGCTCAAGAAGCTCCACCAAGAGGGCATTCTACGGCTATTCAAGCCGCTAGTATTGCAGCAAAAGCTCAAGTAGATCGTTTGTTAATTACTCATTTTAGTCCTCGCTACCTAGACAGCAGTGTTTTACTCTCTGAAGCTCGTAGTGTATTTCCTAACACTGATGCTGCTAGAGATTTTCTAGAAATAGAAATTCCAAAAAAGGAAACCAGTAGTCTTTAAAACTAAAAAACAGCAAAAGTATTTTTAATTCTTTCGCTGTTTTTAGGATCTTTAAGATCTGTAGGATCTTTTATAATAACAAAAAGGTCTTTAATCTTCCCCGCAACCGCAAGTAAGCCCAGAGGCTAGAGTACCTAAGGTTTGAGACAAGAAAGAGCAAAAATCTTTACGTAGTCCAGTGTCAGTCTTAATTTTAG
>JAHFUF010000183.1:0-3043 GCA_023265235.1 Blastocatellia bacterium | reverse complement strand
ACTATGTTCATATCAGTACTACTGTTATAAGCTGGCCATTTAGGTAGTTTGTTATCATTAGGATCGCCTTGTTTAGCAAAGTTTGTCCAATAGAGTAACATTTTATCAGAAAGCTTAATTTCCTTTTTAGAGATAGGAACTAGTTTGACATTGCTAATAGTATGAAATACAAAACCTAACTCCAATCCATGAAAAGAACCCAGATCTTTAACGGAAGAAATGGTTTGAGTAAACTGATAATAAAAGGTTTTTGGTTGATTAGCAGAAGCAAGTCTAACTGCTGTACGTGATGGGCATAGGAAAGAAAAGTCGGTAAAAACTGCATCTAATGCTAGAGTTGGAGAGCCATACTGAGAAATTGGGTAGCGTTTAGCCACTTCTGAAGCTTTATCTCCAAAATTAAGTCTTAGTGCTGTTTCAAAGTCAGCTTGATTATCAAGTTTAATTTTTAGACCAGGAATAAAACTTAAAAACTCATTTTTGTTTGTTCCAATCATTAATGGTACTTGGTTATAGTTACCACTAGCCAATATTGCAGTACTTTTATCAGGAACAATTACTCCGTCAACTATTGGGCCATATTGAAAACCACTAAACCCAAGCTCATCAGGAGCAAGAGCTTTTAAGAGTTCTGCTGGGGTTTTGGTGCGCAAACAAGCTCCAGTATCGCCAACTGTTTCACATCCAAGGGTTCTAGATGCTTGTGTACCAGCACCTTCTGCTGAGACACCAGAAGTATTTGTGCGCAAGGGTATATCCACAAATAATGGTGCGCCACTCTCTACAATCGCTTTATGAAATAGACCTGTAGTTTTTGGAGAAGTAATTAAGGCTAAGACATTACGGCCTCCTGCTGATTCACCAAAAATTGTAACGTTATTAGGATCGCCGCCAAAGTTACGAATATTTTTTTGTACCCATTGAAGTGCAAAAATTTGATCCATCAACCCATAGTTACCAGAAACACCATTTTGCCTATCTTCATTACTAAGTGTAGGGTGAGAAAAATAACCTAATGGGCCTAGGCGATAATTAATACTAACAACAAGGACTCCACCCATATCATGTAGAAAAGTTCCATCATAAAGACGAACCCCAAATGCTAGCATATCGGCTGAGCCTGTTATATTACCCCCACCATGAATAAAAAACATTACTGGGCGTAGGGTTGATTCTTTGGTTTTTGGTGACCAAATATTTAGGGAAAGACAATCTTCACTACCAATAATTTTTCCTGTGCCATCAGGCTGAGCACAGGGAGAGCTAAATTGAGTTGCGTCTAAAACGTTTGTTCGTTTTGCTGCTGCCTGTGGTGGTCGCCATCGTAAATCACCTGTTGGAGGAGATGCATAGGGAATACCACGAAATACAATAGATTTGTCTTGCAATTCACCGCGAACTGGGCCTTCCTCAGTCATTACTGGGTCGCTTAGTGCTAGTGGATTAGGTTCAATTTCTTGAGAATTACTATTTTCACTAGAGAATTGAACCTTAGTATTCATCATTGCACTACCAGCTAGAAACGTGCTAATAAGCAAGAGTGTAAATAATAATAAATATTTCCTCATATTTTTTCCTTTTGGTAATAATAGAGTCAACGAGATAAATAAGGTTATTTCATTTTGGTGACTAATCCGGTTTTAATATCACCAGAAATTGGAGAAGCACCAAGCCAAATAGACCAAATGCCGCGAGCCAGTACTGGGTCTGTAAAACTGGCTTTAGATTGACCATTAACTAGTAAATCAATTTTACCGCCTTGTGTCCAATGTAAAACAATTTCTTGGTTGGTTTTCATATCTACTTGTGCGGCTAAAAATGCATCAGCATTTTTCTTTGCTGGGGATGTAGCATAATTAGGGATATTGTTTTTAAGACTATCCTCAAAAGCACCTCTAATGCTTGCTGCCTCAACGTCACGGACAAAATGCATAGTGATTTGCTTGGATGGCCCATCGGTAAGTAGCTGAGTGTATGGATCTACTGCTTTGTTAATTTTGCTGCTATCCATATATGAAGCAATTGCATAGACTTTGAAAATAGCTTTTTTTCTTAACCCTACACCAGTGATAGTGGCATTTGTACCACCAATATTGACTTGAGCAGGAAAGCTAACTCCACTAGAAGGCTCGGCTACTTGTGCATATGAAGGAGAAACACTAAATAATGTTATTACTAACAAAAACATGGAAAACAAAAAACTTCTTCTAGACATTTTAAGATTTTTACTCCTTGGAATTGATAAAATGAAAGGTTGTATTTAGATTAAGAGATTTTCTCGCGATTAGCTTAAGATAGCAAGTCTTTTTATCTATTTGATTAATATAGTTTTCACTCATTGTTCTTGCTAAAATTTCGCGCAAGCATTCTTTAGCTATAATATCTGCCATATTAAGCTTTTGATGAATTTGGCCATGTTAATTCATCAAAAATTACAAAAAAAACATTTAATTTGTAAGCTAAAAAAGCCTTTTCTTTAAGTTAATATATTTTGTATACTAATTAGTATACAAAAAAGGAGTGTAAAGTTATGTCAATACAATCTACAGTAAGAATTAGTAGCAAGTCTCAGAACTTGCTTAAGGAGTTTGCTAATCAAGATAATAAAACCATGCATGAAGTAATAGATGATTTAATAGAACAAGAAAAGCGAAAACGGTTTTTTGATGATTTTGATAAAGCATATGCAAAATTACGGGGCAATTCAAAAGCCTGGGATGAAGAGTTAGAGGAAAGACAAGAATGGGATTGTACCCTTATGGATGGTATAGATAGAGGTGAAAAATTTAATGAGGTAGGAGATTTATTACCTAATGACGAATCCAAGTAGGGGTGATATCTGGATTGCTGATTTAGATCCTGTGAGAGGACATGAGCAAGCTGGAAAAAGACCTGTAGTTGTTTTATCTGTAGATAGGTTTAATGGTAACCGTTCACGGGGTAAAACGAATATGAAAATTGGCAGGAATATGGTAATCAAAGAGCAATGGAAATAGGTGAACTTGTAAGGCTCAAAAATAATATAAGTAATGAAGATTGGAAT
>JAHFUF010000814.1 GCA_023265235.1 Blastocatellia bacterium | reverse complement strand
TGTTTACTGACCAAGGAGTATTAGTCAGTGAATCTATATAAAATGCCCGTCTTCCTGTTTGATAAGTACCTCCTGTGTAATAACTCTTTGGCACTCCTACCATGTAAAACTCATTAAGCTCAACAGTAGGTTTACCAGTAGTATCAATTTGTATAGAAACCTCCACAGGAACCATTATAAAGTAATATCCAGACTTGTTAAAAACCACTCTGAAAGGAACTCCTTCAACTGCATCCTCTGTATCATCTATACCATTAAATGCGCTATTACCACCGCCACTACCCCCACTTTCTTCTTCTTCCTCCTCTTCAGACTCTCCTGAACCTCCTGACCCGCCATTACCTCCATTACCGCCATTACCTCCATTACCTCCTGAGCCTCCTGAACCCGTATCACCAGTGCCTCCTGAACCGCCATTACCTCCTGAGCCTTTAGCCATCAATATAACACGTTCACCAAAGCTATCATTAAGAAAGCCTCGTTTGTACAACATATTAGGAGAGGTAAAAGTTTTGTAAATACCAAAAAAAGCATGGTTAGCCTCAAGAAACAGCTTTACCTCAGCAATAGCTGAGGCTTCATTAGCAGCGCGTCGAGCTGCTATGAAATTTGGGGTAGCAATAGCCGCGATAATACCTATTACTAATAAAAGAATTAATAATTCTATAAGAGAAAAACCGCTAGAAAATTTTTTCATATATGTCCTTTCGCTTAGTTTGCTTAAGGATTTTTAATAGGACTATGAGATATCTTATGAGATATAAAGAATTTTAATTACAGCTTAGACTAATATTAACTTTTAAGTGGTTGAAACCATGATTGTAGCTTTTTACATATTATAGTGTAATGCTACTCTAAGACCTACTAAACCAAAGTAATTGTACATTTTAGGAAGGCTTTATTCAAATGGAAAAACAAGCATAAAACCGACTACTGCCATGCTAAGAAGACTTGTTAAGGAATCTTGGGTAGTGTTCCAAGAATGTTGATATGTCTGTAAAAACTGTAAATTTGCTCAAACCTAAATGACAACACCAAACAAAATTGAAACACTACTGCAATTGTTAAGCTATTTAAGCGTCCCTTGTTCTGTACCTGTGGCATTAGCACCATAGATTCCCCATCTACCATTGGCTAAACCTTGGTTTGTAATCTCATATTGCACTACACCACATTGATCTTTTGGATCTGCTCCCCAAGCAACAGAAACCAATGGGCCTTGTTTTATTCCTACACCTTCATATTTTGCCCCTACATCCCAAGAAAACTGATAGACAGGGCCTTGAGCAGTAACTTGCAATGCACCTTTATAAGGTGAACCATTTAGATTTGTGCCACTTACTGTATAACTGCCAGCAGTATCACTCTTAGCACTAGTCTTTTTAGCTATTTCTGCGCCTATTTGAGTCGAACCTACTACTGTAAAAATACCTTCTAGGCTTTTTCCTGTATCCTGATAAACAACCAAACTACAGCTTTTTCCACCCCAAGTAGCAGTTAAAATGCTAGCCGTAACAATACCAATTCCTTCATAAATAGAACCTCCCACATTCCATTTTAAGGTAACACCTTCTATATCATTACTTGGTGAACTAATTTTCCTAGATTTAACGTCTAATGTACCAGAATAGGCTTGCTTATCAAGACCTGTACCTTTAATTGATAAACTTCTATTAAACCCTGATTGAGTAGTTGCTGGTAGAGTTGGCTTAATTGCTGGTGTGATTTGTGAAGTAAAAATCACTGCTATTAACGCTAAGGCAAAAAGATAAAAACGTTTCATTTATTCCTCCTAAAATTTACATTTAATTGTAAATTTTTATTACTTCGGTTAATGCATATTCTGCATAATTAAATATTGCTATGGAGTTAAGTCTTAAAGCTTTGTTTGATATTTGCTAGACAGCAAATATTTATAATCTTATCGGACTTTAGGGTTGTTTAAAAGTCCTAAAAACCCCTAGAGGTTTTAAGAACTTTAGAGGTTTTGGTTTTGGAAAATAATCAATTTGCTATTTTTGTAAAACTGTAAATTTCACTGGTGCAATGGTTACTTTTGCCTCTGGGTTGTAATAATCATAAAGCACAGACCTAACAGTTAATGCAGTGACACTCCACACGGGCTGAAGCGCGATGGCTTCTTTGGGAGAAGCCTTTGACTTCCTGTGGTTACTTGATGATCTTAGTACGAGCCGGTGTAATCGATTTCGGCAGTCCTTGCCCCGTGAGAGCGACCACATTGAAAACGTAATGGACTACGGCTAATACAGGTGGTGCCACTTACCCGCCACCCTTGTCCTGGCCTGCGCCGTTATAGAGAAGGGCAGCACCTATATATTTCTAACTAGGCTTTTTGAGCGAACTCTCAGGACACTTCCTAAGGCCAAGCCTCCCGTAGGGCCGGTGCCTTCGCCTGAAATTCGCTAAAGTATAAAGGCTTTTTGAAGCTAACACAATTAAAAACTTATGGCTAAAGAAGCTTTTAGCTTTCGAGAAACCCGCCTATCTACACGCCTTGAAAGGCGGTAGCTTGCGGCGGGTTGGAACAGTCATGGCAAAACGCTCAGAAAACTTAAAACTAAAATTAACACCACCTGCTCTAGGCCATAGATAAAGAATTAGCCTATCTGGTAAAACATCATAATGGTTAATAGCCCAT
>JAHFUF010000182.1 GCA_023265235.1 Blastocatellia bacterium | reverse complement strand
ATCTTTTGATCAAAGCCTTCTAAAAAGGAGCATGTTATGTCACGTCGTAAATTCTTCTTGCTATTATTGTTAATAGTAAATGCAGTTTTTTTTATCAACTACCTTTGATTTCAGCTAATACTAAGTGTCCTTTAGAAATTTCAGAGCTTCAAGTTTTAATGGTTAATATAGGTAATGTTAGTGTCGTTACGAATAATAATATAGGCCACATAGGAAACTCTTCACGCATTGATAACAATGCTTCTGAAGGGCCTCTATCACAAAAGACTGATCAGAAATTAGTTTTTACTTTCAAAGCTAAAAATACTAGTAATCAAACCATATCTTGTTTTTACTTGGAATCGCGCTATTTAACGGCTGAACATAAATTAATGGTAAAACAGATTAAAAGCAAAAAAAATATTAAAGCTAACAACGAGGTTAATATTAAAGAAACCTTGCCAATAAGTAATATTATGCAACTACCTGAAACGGCCAAACTTGGCTATCGTGTTACCAAAATAGAGTATGAAGATAAGTCAGTCTGGGAAGATTCTAGTAGTAATGATAAAGGGGTTGTTTATATTAATATAAGGTTTGAAAAATAAGTAGACTTCTTTATACTGGTTAATCTGTAGGGTGTTTATAAGCTTAGCTAACAGCGTAGAGCTAGTAGCATAGGGGTTTGAGATGGATATTTTATTAGCAGCTTTAGGAAGTGCAGGCGATGTTCACCCAATAATTGGTTTAGCTGTAGCTTTAAAAGAGCGTGGGCATAAGGTAACAATAATTGCTAGCCCTTATTTCAAATCACTGATTGAAAGTGTAGGGGTCGAATTTATTGCGTTGGGGAGCCTTGATCAATACCTAGCGGCGTTAGAGAATCCAGAGATGTGGGACCCTAAAAAAGGCTTTAAAGTAGTGGTAGAAGATTGTGTATTACCAATGATGCGGCCTTTGTACGACATAATTACTAGCTATGATCCTAATAAAACCATTGTTGCTGCTACTTCTCTTTGTTTAGGTGCACGACTAGCACAAGAAAAACATAAGTTTCCTCTAGCAACTATTCACCTACAACCTTCAGTAATAAGAAGTATTTATAGGCCACCTTTGTTACCTCTAGTAACGCTACCAAAACGCCTACCGCCAATTATTGTTAAGCTATTATATAGTGCTATAGATTTTTTCTTGATAGACAGAATGTTAGGCCCAGGCTTAAATGAATTTCGCAAAGAACTAGGATTATCAAAGGTTAATCATATTTTAGGGCATTGGATAAACTCTCCAGAAAAAGTAATAGGTCTTTTTCCAGAATGGTTTGCATCACCAGAAAGAGATTGGCCAAAGAACACTGAACTAACAGGGTTTATTCACTTTGATGGTTCTAAGGAAAAAGAACAGTTGACAGATGAGATGGCTAGTTTTCTTGGTGAGAAAGAACAAACCTTGGTTTTTACCGCAGGGACAGCTATGAAACATGCAAAAGATTTTTTTCAAGCTTCGGTTAACGCTACACTTAAACTTGGTAAACGTGCTTTATTATTAACTAAATACGCCTCACAGTTGCCAGAAAAGTTACCTCCTACCATTAAGCATGTAGAATATATTCCATTTAGTATTGTACTAGGAAAAATAGGGGCTTTTGTTCATCACGGTGGAATAGGGACTTGTGGACAAGCTCTATCAGCAGGAGTACCTCAGCTAATAATACCAAAAGGTTATGACCAACCTGATAATGCTGCAAGGTTAGAAAGTTTTGGAGTAGCTAGTGTTATTTATCCTGAAAATTATAATGCTGAGACAGCAAGTGAAAAACTTTCTTTTTTACTTAACTCAGCTAGAGTTTCAGAACAATGTCAAACAATCCAGAAAAAGGTTGATTTCTCAAAAGCCTTAAATGCTAGTTGTGAAGCACTAGAGAGGCTAGCTAGGTGATTAGTATCATTGGATGATTAAGTTTTATATAATAGACATTATCGGGAATAAAAAATGAGTGCTGTAAGTGCTTAAAAATTAAGAACAATAATTTCTAAAAATCTTCTTAACCCTTTATTCCCAATAATGTTTAATAAATGTCTACTATTTACTGGCTTTTGAAAACTCGCCATAAACCTTAAGAATAATTTTAAATATCTAAACCAAATCTAATAAACAAAAGTAGCAGTGTTTTGCTAGGGATGGAAAATAGATATTTTAACTTATGCTATTTTGTGATTAACTATTCATTTCTGGTGACTTGGCAGCATAATACTTGCTAAGTTATACTAGTCTAGCTTTATAGTTGTTACGGAAAAGAGAAAATGTCAGCAAAAGATCCTAGTCAAATAAAATATGCTATCAGCGATTTTGAAATGTTTTTAGCTGGTAAGCGAGCACCTGCCCTGATAGGGCAATCTCTTTCTATCATTATTCGTTACGTAGATATCCAACAAACTGCCAATATCGTGCTTAATTGGGCTTTGAGCAATCAAGAGCAGTACTTGGTTGATGCCCTAATGAATGCTCGAAACAAGGTTTTTGATATTTTCTTTTACCGAGTGGTTAAATTTGAGGTTGTACATAAGTTTTTCCCTGCTTTTGAGCAAGCTTTGATTAACTTTTGCCCTATTTCAGAAAAAGAACACCTAGCCACGCTTTTTCAACAGTTTAAGTGGCAAGATATACGTCCAATTGGCACAATCCGCGATCAACGTTTTGTTATTGAAAAACGCCAAGAAGTAAAGGTAGATTCAGAGAAGTTTAATGAAAATATCTATAAAAATGCTACTTTTACAGTCTTATCGGCAGATAAACGATATGCTTTTAATGACGACGCAACCAGTAATCAAATTGCAGGTTATCAAGAGAAAGTTAAAGAAATTTTTTCTGATTTTGTCGATCTAGTTCAAGATAAACAACAGAAAAAAGAAATCCTCTTAGCTAATGAATCTGATCGTTATAATGATTATCAAAAGAAAGAAGCCTTTAAGATAGAGCTATATATAACACAAATGTTAGATTTAGGAGTTGCTCTATTTAATGATGATTTTCTTTATCAAAGCGTTCAGATCTTTGCAATTATTCGTGAACTTCGTAACGAACATAAATTAAAACTAGAAGATCTAAAGAAATTTCAGGATAAAGCAGAACAATTTAGCATGCAAAAGCTAGAGGACTCTGCTAGTAGTAGAGCAGGTTGCTTGCTAGTTAAACAAATCATTAGCTTATTTACCTATTGGCAACCAAAGCGTATGCTTGCTCAACTTCAGATAGAAGAAAATCGCCGTGTTCGCAGGCTTTTACTCAAAGTACTAGAGTGTTATGGTAAGGAAATTTACAGCACACTTTTAGGTGAGCTTGGTACTAAAGGTCACACACTACCTTGGTGGTATGCTCGTAATTTGATTTATTTGTTAGGTCGTATTAGTTGTGATAGCGAAGCAATCAAAAATCAAGCTGTAGAACAACTCTCTAGTTATTGGCAACCAAAGGCACAACGCCAATTAGTCAACCAAATTGTTAGTACCTTAGGAGTTATTGGTACAGACATAGCTTGTGATCGCTTGGCTGAACGTATGAAGCTAATCGAATCACAAATAGATTCTGATAAACTTTCTGCTGAAATTTATCAAAAGATAATTCCATCCCTCTTTGCAATCGAATCAGAACGTTCTATTGAACTAGCTTTAGAATCTGCTCAACGCCAAGAACAACTAGCGCAATACTTAGATAAATTTCCTAAAATTTATCTCTCTGATCGCACAATCCAGTATGTTGCTAATAAAATACGTAAGGAAATTCAAAAGATCAAATATACCTTTTCTTTATTAGGAGATAAAGAAACATCTTTAGAATTGTTAAAATTAATTGGGCATATGGGTAGTGATCCAGTAAAAACGCTTTGTAGAGAAATAGTTAAGTCATTACCAGCCAAAAATAAACTTACCCAAGAAGCAGAAAAGATATTAGCGCAAAATACACCATTACCTCTTTTTTCCCGTGATCATGGTTTACAAAAATTAGCGATTGTAAGAAATATCCCAGAAATTGTTTGTTATATCCTAGAAGTTGCAGCCACAGGAAAATTATCCATTCGCACAGTAGATGGAGTAGAATGCGAAGTCGATTTTGAAAAAGGAATGGCAATGCGTGCTTTTGTCAGGTCTTTTTATTTAGAGGGAGAAAATGCTTTTTATTGGTGTTTTTTATTAGATACTCGTGATATTGATACTATTTATTTTAATTCTCCTCCTAGTCGTACAGATGTAAACCTTAGTCATAGTATTGAGAATTTAATCTGTGAAGGATTAGTTCAACGAGGCCAAGTCCTTCAAATTTCAGGCAGTTATATTTCTCCAGAATCTCAGTTTCGACAAAAACAGGTTAATACTTACTACACCAATTTTAATAACACTGATGCCCCAGAAAAATATCAGCGTGTGTGGGACGCATTAGCGTCAAATACTGATATAGCTACACTCCAACAAGTAACATACTTTTCTAAACATGATGTTTATAAAATAGTTTTTTATTTCCTTAAACAAAATATGCTAATAGTTGATAGCAATGAGGAAAGAGAGAAGCTTGTTGATATTGAGAGTGGTTTAGTAACACTTAGTGCTACTTTGCAAAGAATTGAACGTCGTCCAGTGATGTTTAATTACTACCGAACTTTTGCAGAAATTTGTGCTGATTTGATGCGTACAGTACAAGACGATGTAGTAAGGTTTGCCGTAGGTGTATTGCGCAACTATTGCTTAGAGTATTACCAATCTCGTAAGGTGTTTACCTCGGTTAACATAGAGATTTGTCAGCAAGTATTAGGGGGAGGGGCTGGTTATATTCAAAACCCTAGTGATGAAAATCGACAATCTTTGTTAGATTACATTAGCTTTACTTTCCGAATCGAAGACGCTTCTCTACAACCTTTGCCACCACCACCACCGGAAATAGATGAAAATACAGCATTAGAAAAGTTAGAAAATATTGAACTGGGTAATGATCCTTTGGAAGGGTTAAATGCCTTTGATGAATCAATGCTAGATGATGTTTTTGGGTCACTTGATAGTGTTTTAGGCTCAGGTCTAGGGATGGATTCAGGTGAATTTGCTTCAATTGATGGACAAGGATTAACTGAATCAGAAGATGCTATGATTCGAGATCTTTTTGATAATATTGCCCTAGCTTATGTAAAACCACTAAAGGATTATGTTCGTGAGTTATACCGTAATTGGGAGGCAGAAAGACAGACTTCTTTAGAATGGATAGAGATTATTGAGCCAATTTTCTCTTTACTCTCAGGTGCTTCAGCCAAGATGGGTTATCAGCAAATTTCTGATTCTGTTAAATATATGGAAAAATTTGTTATGGATGATAGAGCTTTAGCAGAAACAGAAGGGCGTGGTTATTTTGATCAACAAGCAGCACAGCAAATAATACTTGCTTATCAAAAACTTTCTCAGCTACAGCCAAAAACCTTCGCGCTTGCTGTCTCAGAACAAGACCTGGAAGATAAAAAAGAAATTCTCATTGTTAAGTTTGTGCTCAAACAAATACCTGATGTTACAGATAAAATACTTAATAAAATTCTTTTTGCTGGACTTAATACTTTTGACAAGTTTATGCAAACAAATGCTGATGAAATTGCAGCTTTAACCGGGATGGCTAAGCAACTTGCGGAAGAAATTTATATGAAGTTTTATCAGTATCGTAATGTTTATTATCAAGATGACTCAGAGTATAGTCAAAAGTTTATCGCTATGTTTGATCTAAACCTACGGTTGCTTAAACAAATGCATGAGGAAGTAGAGCTATTAATTTTTGAAGAACAATTAAGTAAAGAAAGCAGTACTGCCCGCAAAGAGGAACTCACCCTAGATCGTCAACGGATGTTATGGTCGCTCTTTATTATGCTTTGTATTAAACAAGAGTATGATTTGGTTGAAACTATTCAACAATCTGTTTTTGATGTTAGAGTCCAATTGTTAGATGATTATTTTTGCCGCTTAATAATGACTACTACAGAGGCCACTTTTGCCTAAATACTAAAGTAATTTTCTTTTAGCCTGATGCAAAAGGGTTTGCAGATTAGACTTGATAATACATGGAATTAGCTTTGTAACTTATTGAAAATAAAGAAAACTCTTGATGTCCCGTTAGGGACATTTGATAGGGAGCTAACTAGTATTAAACAAAGCTCTAATGTGAATATAAAATAATGAATGACTTGCTTACTTGACATTTCACTTAGCTTGACTTACTTTTGCCGTTTATAAATCTATTTCTAAAATCTTAATACAAAAACAAAACCAAGAGGATTTACTAATGAAGATTCATGAGTATCAAGCAAAAGCATTATTGGTTAAATATGGAGTGAAAGTACCTAAAAGTAAAATGATTCGTGTAGCTACAGATGCCCGTAAAACAGCAGAAGAGCTAGGGTTACCTGTAGTAGTAAAAGCACAAATTCATGCTGGAGGTCGTGGTAAAGGTGGTGGAGTTAAATTAGCACGTAGTTTAGATGATGCAGAAACTTTAGCTAGTCAAATACTAGGAATGAAGCTAGTAACACATCAGACAGGGCCAGAGGGACGTGAGGTACAAACCTTACTTATTGAGGAAGGCTTAAAAATTAAGCAGGAATTTTATCTAAGTGTTGTTGTTGATCGAGTTACTTCTCAAATAGTTTTTATGGCTTCTACAGCAGGTGGAATGGATATAGAAGAGGTTGCAGAACATAACCCAGAAGCTATCTTAAAAGAATATATTGACCCAGCAGTAGGAATGCAGTCATTCCAAGCACGTAAATTAGCTTTTGGTTTGGGTTTACCTGGTGAGTTAATTTCCTCAGCTAGTAAATTTATTTTGGCACTTTATCAAGCTTTTGTGGACTTAGATGCTTCACTACTGGAAATAAACCCATTCTTACTTACCGAAGACGGCCAGCTTTATGCTTTAGATGCTAAGGTAACCTTTGATGATAATGCTCTTTATCGCCATAAAGATTTTCTAGAACTAAGAGACCTTAATGAAGAAGAACCTTTAGAAATAGAAGCTTCAAAATACGACCTTAACTATATCAAACTAGATGGTACGATAGGTTGTATGGTTAATGGTGCAGGGCTGGCAATGGCTACAATGGATATTATTAAATTAGCTGGTGGTGAACCTGCTAACTTTTTAGATGTTGGTGGTGGTGCTTCTCAAGCTAGAGTAGAAAATGCTTTTCAAATCTTACTTGCTGATAAAAAAGTGCGTGCTGTTTTAATCAATATTTTTGGTGGGATTGTACGCTGTGATATGGTAGCAGCAGGTGTTATTGCTGCTGCAAAAAATCTTGGAGTAGAAATACCAGTTGTGGTTAGGTTAGAAGGAACCAATGTTGAGCGTGCTCGCGAACTACTCTCAGAATCTGGTCTGAATTTTACTACCGCTACAAGTATGAAAGATGCTGCTGAAAAAGTAGTGGCTCTTTCTAACTAGATTCATAGAATTCATCTTGTAAACTATTGATTCTAAAAATTAAGCCTTTAATGCCCCTAACGGGGCATTTGACAATAGCCTAGTCCTTTAGGGCTGGGGGCATAGTTAAAATAAGTTTCTAAAATAAATCGTTAAATCCATTTTTCCGATTTTAAATCCATTTTTTTGTTAAAAAAACATTTTATTTGATCCAGATTGTTTCTAAATAAAGCTGTTAACTAGTGATGAATCAGTTAGTTAAGTGTTGATGCCGAACCCTTTTGCTCTTGGCATCGTAGTTGCCTAGGTGGTAAGTCAATAATAAATCAATTACAAAATCAAACAATAATATAATGTCTGTTTGATCAGTGAAAAACAAAATACTAATTGCTATTACCTAATATAAGCAGTGTTGCACAAATAGCTTATAAATTTAAGCCAAATTATTTTCAATATGTAAAACAGATAAATTTTATTAGGAGGAACAATGTTTAAAAAACTATCCAAAATAACAGGTAAAGCTGCCCTCATGGTATTAATGGGGATGACCAGTTTATCATATGCCCAATCCTCTTCAGGCGGGATTGCTGGGGTTGTTCAAGACCCTACAGGAGCAGTAGTTGCAGGTGCTACAGTAGAAATTGAAAATCCTAAAACAGGGCTAAAACGTTCTGTTAATACTACCGAAGATGGTGCTTATAATATTACAAGCCTTGAGCCAGGTACCTATACTATTACTGTTACTGCTCCAGGCTTTAGTAATGCTACAGCCAATGATGTGCAAGTTTCAGTATCATTTGTTACTAGTGCAAATATTAACCTACAACCTGGTACTGATAATATCATAGTAGATGTTAAGGCTGGCGATGCATTAACCCAAATTAATGTTACTGACCAACAGCTATCTACCTTAATTGATAACAAGAAAATCCTACAACTCCCTTTGTTGTCTCGTGATCCTAATTCTTTGATTTTGCTTTCTCCTGGCGTATTTCCAGCAAACTCTACACTTGGTGGTTTTTCTGTTAATGGTTCTCGGGAACGTAATAATAACTTCCAAGTAGATGGTGTCGATAAT
>JAHFUF010000813.1 GCA_023265235.1 Blastocatellia bacterium | reverse complement strand
TACTTTTTTTAGTTTTACTTTTTATTCTGCCCAAAAAGTGGGCAGCTATTTTTTATTTTGCCTTTTTTATTGTTCTATTTTCTTTGCTTTCTCATGGTTTTGGTGACCGGGAATTGCTGATAAAAAGTCTATTAAATTGAGAATAAAATAATCTTGTTATAAAATAATGGCTTAATTTATGACAGGAGAAGTTTATGAGTACATTGCGTAACTTTCATGTTCCATTACCAGCAAACATATACGGACAGTTGAGAGAAGAAGCAGAAAAGAGAAAAGAACCAGCAACGGTAATAGCAAGACAAGCAATAGAATACTGGCTTAAAGAACAAAGGAAAGCAGCAAGAAGAACAGCCATTTATGAATATGCCAAGGAAGTAGCAGGTAGCCTAGAAGATTTAGACCCAGAGCTTGAGGCTGCTGGAATAGAATGTTTACTGGATTGCCTCAAGCTTTGATGATGGATATTGAAACAGCTATCAAAGCAGCACTGGACATGGATTAATCATTTTTTTCAGAATAGATATTGATAAATTCTATTCTCATAACCTATTTTTAACAGCTTGATTTGTTTTACTTCTTTACCCTTCGTGCAGAAAATGTCGCGGCATCTCCAGGATGGAACTTAATCGTACCTTCAATAGTGTTAGCATCTATTAATTTAATCCATCCACTACCCTGAGCAGGATCGCATTCGTCATTACCATCCCAAGTAAATTCAAATCTTTTTCCATTTGGGTGCTCAACTATCTTTCCATCCATCTGACCACAAACTAGGCCAAATTGGAAACTACCCATATAGTCTGTGTCTATTTTAACATAAGCTTGAACTTCCATATTAAAATAGCCTTCATCCCACTCACTCATTTCATAGATATGCCATTTTCCTAAAAACTCTGTTTTGTCTTTTTCTTTCTTCACTGTTTTCTTCCTTGTTTTTATTAGGTTTAGAGTTGTCCGTTTTTCTCTTTAAAATCAACAATTTTTTCAGCTACTGCAAATAGTTAATTATATGTTTTGTGTGAGATTGATAGCGTTTTTGATAATACTCACGTTGTTGTTGGGCTTCTGGGTCTGTAAATTTTTTTAGTTTACGCAAACAATCAATATCACAACTCAGTTGTGCTTGAAAAATTTTCAATTCCTCATCATTTGTAATAGGCTCATCCATAGGAAATTCATCAGGAATTAAAAAAACTCGCTTTTTTTCTTGTTCATAAACTAATCCTGTAATAGCAGCAGCTAGCTCATCAACAACAGGTTGTTGAGCGTCTGGAACTGGCATCTTGATATAGATAATCCCCTCATCGCCCCGTGTTGGATAGGCTAGACGAGCGAGGCGAGGAAATTTTTCCATTAGCTGAGCAATAAATCTACGGCCTGCGCGACGTTCTGCGGCAGTAAGGCGACGTTCAGGAAGAGAATTAATAGGAGTAGACATACTTTTGCAGCCTGATAAGCTTTGGGTGTTTAACTTTGGCAAAACAGATATTACTTTACTCATTAACAAAGGTAAAGAGAAAATCTTACTAATTTTTTAATAGTTTAATTCTTTAGGTAGAAAATTATCACCATTATTCTAGGGTATAGAAAAAAGCTCCTAACAACTTGATTTATTGTGCTGAGAATTCTATCATAGCCTTCTTCCCCCACAAGTTTAAGGAGACACTAAAGTATGGACGCACTAGGGTTAATTGAAACTAAAGGGCTAATTGCAACAGTAGAAGCTGCTGATGCAATGGTTAAGGCTGCTAATGTCCGTTTGGTAAGATTTGAAAAAATAGGTGACGCACTAGTAACAACCATTATTCGTGGTGATGTTGCATCAGTAAAAGCCGCTATCGAAGCAGGGGCCGTGGCAGCACGTCGCGTAGGCCAATTAATGAGTGTACATGTAATTCCTCGCCCACACGAAAATATAGAAATTTCTCTGCCATTATGTGGGAAATAGATTAGTTTTTCCTTAAAACCTGCAATTTTCTTTAGTGGTTAATCAAAACTTATCGGTTAGCCACTTGCTCTCACACAGTTGTCTTTGCTAGCATTACTCCTAAACGTGCGGTAATATGACCAACGCCGGGTTTATTTCAACTATAAGCAAAGAAAACCTTTGCTATCTAATGATAAAAACTTAATACTAAAAACTAACCTTTTAGGACAGGATAGGTGTAAATGTCCACATCAAAAATTGAATCACAAATAAATAAAGTAGAAAACGATAAAATACTAACGGAAACTACTGCTAAAACCGAAGGAGTGACTCTAGGAGATAATACTTCTAGTAAGGCTTCTGACAATAGAAAAGAAAAATCTATAGTAGATGATTTCTTAAAACTGCTTAGTTCTGTTAAGTTTGGCCTTTTTTTACTAGGGTTTTTAATGGTTTTTTCTATGATAGGCACTTTTGTAGTACAAGAAGGAACTTCAGACTTTCAGAAGTTTTATGAGTCTTTAACCCCAGCAGAAGAGTCTCTCTACCGAAATTTAGGTTTTTTTAATATCTATCATGCTTGGTACTTTAATCTATTACTTTTGACCTTAGCACTAAATATTATCTTAGCTACTATTGATAGAGCACCGGGCTATTGGCATTTTTTTGTAAAACCTAAATTAATAGCTTCCGAAAATTACGTAAGATTTCAGCCTTGGTATGCTCAGTTTAGGCTATCA
>JAHFUF010000181.1 GCA_023265235.1 Blastocatellia bacterium | reverse complement strand
AGGTTGAAGTAGTAAAATGACGCAAATGACGCAGTTTCATAATAAGGGCTTGTCAATAAAGTATTAGGTGTAAAGATAGTTGTCAATAAAATGAGTGTTTTCTTGACAACGTATTATCTTTGGATTATAATTCTATTAATGTTTACTTTGCATACTTAAATCTTTACCCATCACACCTTAAGGGGCATATTATGAACCATAAACACCATGAAATTGACAACCGCAATGCCATCATCTATTGCCGAGTTTCTACTAATGAGCAAGCCAGTAGTGGTTTAGGACTTGAAGACCAACAACGCCGGTGCATTGGTTACTGTCAGGCACAAGGTTGGCGTGTTGCCGGTATCTTTGTTGATGCTGGTATTAGTGCTTCAACTTTGACTAGGCCAGAACTAGATAAGGCCATTGCCTCTTTAAGCCCTGGCAGCGTGTTAGTAGTTCTCAAGCTTGACCGGTTAACCCGTACAGTAGCTGACTTAGCTCCATTAAGCGAACGCATCGAAGCTGCTCAAGCTGAATGGGCGAGCGTCCAAGAAAAGTTTGATACCTCAACTGCCACTGGCAGACTCATGCTCAGAATGATGCTTGAGTTAAGCCAATGGGAACGCGAGGTTATTGGGGAGCGTACCTCCAGCGCACTCCAACAAAAGAAGTTTAGACGGGAGCGACTCGGCACAACCCCTTTAGGCTACACTACGATCAATGGCCAAGTTACTTCTGACCCTATAGGCCAAGCTGCCGTCAACCGGGCGCGGGAACTTCACCACCAAGGGCTAACTCTCAGAGCTATTGCTAAGGTTTTGACCAATGAAGGACATAAGACCGCACGCGGCGGTAAGTGGGCTGCCGAAACAGTTAGCTTGATACTCAAAACCCGCTACCTTGAGCAGATAACCCCGGCGTAGTATGGCGATCTTTCGCCACCTTTCGCCACCATGAAAAAGGCTAGCTGGTGAAATTTCACAACCTGAAAAGGCTTGCCGAGAGGATAACCCTCAACTTATTCCAATTTTAGAGTATCTTTGTATTAGACCGCAGTTAAACCCTTATGTAGCAAGAGTATAGCCACTAATAATGCCTGTTATCGCTCGAAATTCACTAGCTCGAAAATTATAGAGGCAATTAGGGTATTTTTTAGAGAGTCTATACGCGAGGATAACCCTAGTTTTTTCGCCCGTCTAATGCGCGTGCGCGTAGGGGTTAGAGGCAACAGTCAATGAAGTTATTGACCATCAACCCAAAGGGTAAGTCAATGTTACCGATCCTATGACCCGAACTTTATTCCCATCATCTAGGATCTAATGAGTTAAGTAGGGCATAAGCATGAATGCTAAGTTGCCATTTAGTATCTGCTAAGGTATTATTATAGCTAGGGTTAGCCTGTTTCGATCTTTCTCATTACTCTTAGACTCTCATACAGCACCAAAACAGCACCAAGATTCTAGTACTAGAAACCAAAAGGGGACTAAAAAGGGACTAAGATTTTAGCATTAGAGGACAAGTAGGGGATCGATAGGGGATCAAGATTTTGATTTTAATCAAAGTTTTTTCAAAATTAGCTACTCTCGATGTTGATAGAAGCTACTTAGGCGCAACCCAACTTGATTATTAATCAAGTTTTTCAAGTTTAGGTATTTAGGCAGTAAAAAACGGTCTATAACTACTTTATATAGCGGTATATAATCACTAGCTACTAGTTATAGCGATTTTACCCAATAAAGAATCAAATTTAATTCTATCCTCATAACTCTTTATTAATCAATCATTTAACTTATTAGTTACAGCCTTATCACACCAATATTGCCCCTAGTTGTAACTGCTATCTACCATCCAACGGGCACTAGTTAGATGGTCGGTAAATATGCCGACCATTGAGAAGGGTAGCCAGTTTGCTTTCATGGGGTTTGCATTGCCCTGGCTATGATGAGGGGGAAGAACTCCACCCCATCGACGCTGTGAGCAAAGTTCACACCCTCGACGATCTAACCTTTCCTTAGCTCGTGGTGTTTCTCCCATCAACCAAAGTACTCGGTATGGGGCACAGAGTATTTTTGCTTATATGGAGACGCTATCGGTACTCTAGACCAACACCTACTCTTTAGCCTATCGAAGCGAAGTAGTACCAGGGCACACCCTTTGCCCCTAAAGGGATGCTGAGACTTAGCAATCCTTTGGCGTAAAAGGGATGTTGAAACTCATCATCCCTTGATACCCAAACATTGGGTGTGCGCCAAACCCAGACCCTGTACCTGCTAAAGGTATGCTGTAACTTAGCTACCCTTTCATTAATAAAACGGGCACAACGGGCACATCTAGGACACAAGAAAAAGAAGTTGTGCCCGTATCTAACTCTAATAATATCAATAATATAATTACTAAACGGGCACAACTGACACAACTTTCTAATAATTTAGTCTATAGAGAAGATCATTTTGATCATAACTCTCTTGATGTAGATACCCATATAGATGTTATAGGGAAGAATGAAACATCTAAAGTTGTGCCCGTTGCGCCCGTATCTGATATAGACAAACCACAAACCCAACAAAAACAGGAAGTTACAGCCGATAGTTTCACGGGCACAACAACGGGCACAATAAATAACGATGTGTCAGTGAGTGTCGGTTGTGCCCGTGAATTAATAGAGCAAGGTGTTTTCAAAAAGTTACTATTAGCCGTAAGGACTACGGAACTTCCGTACCCCTTTGATCGAAGGGCGTAAACTTTTCTTACACCCTTGGCCAAAGGGTAGCTCACTTTTGACATACCCTTAACACTACAGAAATCCCGGCGTGTTTCGCTAACTTGTGGTTATCTCCAAGGGCTAACATCGTATAGGCTTGCTGATCTCCAAGGGTGTAGATTTTGGCTACAACCTCGACTAGCTATTTAGTTTCCCTAGTTGAGTAACTGTTGCTCGTGGTATAAACTAATAGGACTTAGCAAAAGGAGGTACGCATGTCACAAACACAATTAGGATCTACCAACATTCAATTTAGTACTTCCTCTCAAATATTAGATTCTGCCATGTCTGAGAAGCCCCAAGATGATATTGTTCGGCTTCCACAAGAAACCTTTAGGCAAAGCGATGCAGAAATAAAGAAAGCTGCTAAAGAGTTGGTATTCAAAAAGTTTAGTGGACTGTTAAAGAAACTTGCCTGATCTTATTTTCATTACCCTAGAAGATGTTTTAGCTGTCCATGATGAAGCACTAATAGCTTTTGGTGGGTCTCCTGGCATTAGAGATCAAGGGATATTAGAGTCTGCTATTAACGCGCCTCAAAACTATTACTACTACCAAGAAGCGGATATTCTTACTTGTGCTGCCGTTTATCTGCACCATATTAGTGAAGCGCAAGCTTTCCTTGATGGCAATAAAAGAACTGCGGTTGGTGTAACCCTTATGTTCTTACTAACCAACAATATGGGGATACTAGATGACCAACAAGGACTCTATGATCTCTGTATGCAGGTGGCCAACCACCAACTTGAGATTGACCTAATTGCTATTGCTCTCCAAACCTTTGTTAAGTCATAAGCAACCCTAGAGGGTCAGCCACGACTAGCTGTGTTTAAGCGTCATATTGCAAAGTTAATAACTGCACTTGCCGCAATTGACAGAAAATACCTTGACTGCTGCAATTGACAGGCATAGAATCATATTGTTCTGAATTACACCATTGCAGGAGATTGAAAAAAATGGAAAACTGTATTCTAGACAGTAATGATTTCAATCAAACGAGTTATATCAAACTACCTATGGACAAAGAACAGCAATGGTTAAAGCCCGCAGAAGTAGCAAAACAATTAGGCGTTAGTGAAAGAACAGTGCATAGACTCATAGAATATGGAAAGCTAAGAGCTTATAAAATAGGTAGGAGTGTAAAGTTTCGCCCTGAAGATGTAGAAGAGTATCTACAGAATAGCCAAATTAACCCTAAAATAACTAGTGAGTAGAGTAATTTTTTACTTATAGACTTTAAAATGAGTCAGGCGACTGTCACCCGCAAAAGTACCAGTCGCCTTGGATCTTTGATAATTTAATATCGTTTTGTGCCTTGGATCTTAACATAAACAGTGGGCAAGTTTGAAGCTTGCCTAGATCCTTAACCTTTAAAATGAATTAGCCGAGTGTAACTTTGCACGGTGCCACTCGGCTAAAAAGCTCACAGGAATAACCTGCTATGTCAAATCTTACCACAACTCAATCACAACGAAAGCCCGAAACTACGTTAGATCGTCCACAGGCCAACCCCAAACAAACTTGGTATGCCTATGCCAGCCAAAGACTTGACCAATTTGAGGCTCAACAGAAGCTTAAGCGCGAGGCTAGAGAGCAAGTAACTAAAAGGTTTTGCCTTAAAGACACTGACCCTGTTACAGGAGTTACCCGCGTTTATCGTCTGAGCTTGGAATTGACGGGTACTGAGAATAGATTGAGGCTGATGAGGGGGACAACTATGTTAGCTAGTACTAAGTCCCAGTTACCCATAACCTCAAACCCGCTTAGTCTGGCACGGTCTAAACCGGTGCAAATTACGCTAAAGGAACGCATTAGGCTTCTCCAGAAATCCTATAGAATTGTTTCTGATAAAGCAGAGATAACGGGATATTATCTCTATTGCCAGATGACCCCACCAACACAAGAGATACTTGATAGACACTTAGAGGCTATCAATGAACTGCAAAGTCTTACCTCATTTCTAGTTACGGCTCATAAGCAACTGCGCTCTCAAGCCGGGTTGGGAGGTAAATGCTAATGAACATCTATACTGAGACAGAGTTTTGTAAATTAGTAGGAATTGGGTTAAGCACCGCTTTCCGACTACGCAACAAAGGGAAACTTCAACATATTAGGATAGGAAAGCAGATTAAATATACTACTGCGCATATTGAGGCTTTCTTGGCCGCGCACGAATGTAATCAACCTAAAACTAAAGTATCTCGCCAGATCACGGGTAAGGTTAAAGGGGAGCGTTATGCCTAATACTCTTTTACCAGCACCAACCAAAGCCCTACTCATTCCCGATCAAGCAACTGGCAAGACTTGCCGCAAGTGTAAGCAGACAATCTACTTTCGTCATACTGGCATAATCTTGAAGGAAAGAGGCTTTCTAGTAATAGGTTTCAAGTTTTGCCGTTGTGGTGTAAGAAAAGCGACTAAGCACCAACAGAAGATCAGCGCAATGTGTACAGATCATCGAGAGTTTGGTACAGACCACAACCGCTTGATCGATGAGGCTGCTAGTTAGACAATAGTGGGCGATGGTCTACATGCTCTTAGGGCTATCGCCTTATTATCAGACTGGAAACTTATGAATAAAAAGAAAGTAGCACTACTTTTGCAAGTTTCGACAAAGGCCATCGAGCGATACTGCAAGCGTGGCTTATTAACCGTGCGGTATCGTCGAGGCCATAAAGGTGATGAGGCCGTCTATGATGAGCAAGAAGTATTGGCTCTCAAAGGAAAGCTAGGGTTATCTCTAGACGATCAACCCGACACTAAGCACCAAGCCGAGACAGGGGGAAGCCGAGACACTGCGACAACCCCGGACACTTTTGAACCATACCGGCTTGTCCCGCCTAATGAGCAACCAGAACAAGCCGAGGGGCTAACCTCGACACCGCAAACAATAGATAAGCCTAATGTAGTCAAACCATTAAGGCAGTATCATAGGCGTGATAAGACAGCCAAGACAGGACAAAATAGCGCACAGTTACAGCTTGTCTACCCTGATATTGTCCCGGCTATTGCTTCTCTAACTCAAGCTATCAAAGAATTACAGGCGAACAACAATAGAGGTGCAACCGTTGCACCACCTCTTAGCGAGCTATCCTATAAGCTAGTCTTGACCTTGGCCGAAGCTACTGCCTACTCTGGCCTAACACGATCATACTTAATGATTGCGATTAAAGAGCATAAGCTTAAGGCTTATCGCATAGGTAGAAGCTGGCGTGTACGAAGGTCAGATCTTGAAGAGTTTATAAAGACTATGTGATCTATCAATATTCAGCCTACTACTATTGCCTGATCAGCAATGGGACAAACAAGTCACCTTAACTTGTGTAGGCTGAAACCTATAAGGAGCTTTAAAGGAAAGCTAATGGCAAAAAAAAGCAAATATACCAATAGACGTAAGCAGAAAGATGATTTATCGCCAGAAAAGAGAGCTATTAAAAGAGAAGAACTCGGCCAAAGATTAACAAAAGAGAGCCAAAAACAGGCTTCTACGGGCAGTATGATATTTGAGGATATACCTTTAGACAGTGGGGAAGAACCATTGATATGTGTTGCTTTTGATCGTTCAACAATCGAAAAACACTTATCTGTCATATATGATGCCTATGTACCAGATAAGGAAATCCAAGAAGCTATTCCTTTTCCAAACAACCTCATTAAGCCCACCAACAGTCCAGAAGTAATTGCGAAACTTCAGACAATTCTTAAACCTCTATTTATAGAAATTGCTATTGCCCGCTTTGATGAGAAGAGAAAAGAGTTTTTGCAACTAGCTACCGATTACCTTTACCATACACTCTATGCTCACACTATGGCCGAAATTATTAGTATTCCTGATAACCTTACCCAAAAAGAGATAGAAGAGAATTGGGATAGCACAGCCGATTTAAAGGCAGAGGATTTTCAAGATCTACCTTTGCACACTATAGCTCAAAGATTAATAGATGATTTTTCAGTTTCAATCAAAAACATATTAGGGGTAAATAAGGGCAAGCCAAAAAGATTCGCACATAAAACACTTTTTCACTACAAATTAACAAAAGCTTTCAAGCAATTAGTTAAAACAGGCAAACCAATAGACAAAATTACCCAAGAAGATGTTGCCCCTATTCTGGGAACAGACCACGCAAGACAAGTGAGAGAATGGTTAAAAGAATATGAGTTAGATTGGGAAAAGTGTAAGCAAGACTTCAAGATACAAGAACAGGAGGATATTCACACATAATATCCTCCTCTTAACTTATAGGAATAACAGAAGTTATCTCTCTAATTTGCTATTGCCAATGTTTTTCTAAAGTGCTACATTCGATTGTAGAAGATTTTGTAGTGAAAATTGAGCGTAAAAACAAAATTGCGCTCAACACTGAGCAAGCTCAATGGAGCGCAAATAGTTAAAGATTTTGTTTGTCCCTGACTAAACAAGGCCAAGTACAAAACCACCTTACCTACATAGTACACGCCAACGACAGTCAGAGACAAGTTAAATACCAAGAACCGTAGAAAACCGAAAGCCAACCAAGGAATGGGAACTCTGTTGGTTGGCATAAAGAGAGGTAACAAGTGTCTGATAATACTCATTATAGCATAAAAGCACTTACTTCTGAATCAATATTACGAATCATTAAAAAACTTATTAGTAGCAATCGCAATTATCAAACTACTTTCCTTGAAGTACTCAAATTTAATAACTGTATTAGACCTAAACCCTTTACTCGCACCCAGATACTTCGCAGCTTAGAAACCTTAGCCAATACCAACATAATTGAAATATCACCTGCTCTTGCTGATTTTATTATCCAATTGCCCCGGAGGACTAGATAGATGATGCCCACAATAGAACAAATAGAAGTAGAGATTGACCAACGCGCCCTAGAATTTACACAAGATGCGGTTCTGTCACTTGGTGGCAATGCGCCCGCTATGCTAGAAGAGACTGGCACAAGACGTTGGGCTAACTGTGGTAGAGGTAAAGTGTCCTATATAACAATCTCTGGGTACTACCCTGATGGTAAGTACTTCCGGCGAGTAACGGTAAGTGACTTTAAGACTCCCCTAAGCTTCAACTCTAATAAGATTTATGATGAGGTTATCCAAGACTTAAGAACAGATAAACAACGCCGTGCGGCTAGACCAACCGCGCCCAACGCATCGCCCCAAATAGATAGAGTAAAGCTATTTGAGCAAGCCTTTGCCGCCGACCAAGCCCGTTGGAATGATGGCGTTAAACAATTCCCTTACCCTCATCCCTACCTTACAAAGAAGGGCTTACCAAATATTAATGATGATTCAACCCGCTATGTTGAAAAAGCGGCTAATCGTTATAGTGCTTTCCCTACCATAGATATTATGGTCAAGGTTTTTGATATTGATGGCAATTTGAAGGGCTTTCAGACGATTGATGAGCAAGGTAATAAACGCTTTACAGGCGCAATGGCAAAGCAAGGCAATTTCATTGTATTAGGCGGATCATTGCCCACAAAAAGCTTGCCAAAGGTCTATGTTGTTGAAGGTTTAGCAACGGGCTTCTCTGTTAGACTAGCAAACCCTGATAGCCTAGTCATTTGTGCGCTTGATGCTGGTAATATTGAGTGGGTAGTTTTAGCCCTAAGAACTAAATATGGTAGTCCGTCTAAATGTAAGATAGTGATTGTTGCCGATAATGACCAATGGAAAGCCCAACAACTTAACCCTGTAACAGGCAAGCCCATTGGTAACACTGGTTTACTCAAAGCATCCCAAACAGCTTTGAGACATAGATGCTTGAT
>JAHFUF010000180.1 GCA_023265235.1 Blastocatellia bacterium | reverse complement strand
CCAGAATCTATTTCATGCCAATATCTAACTTCTTTTTCATCCATCTTCCAACATAAATATATGACTCTACCATCTTTTAGGTGAGGAAAATCACATAAGCCTGTATTGTAGTCTTTAACCAATACCCCTACTTTTTCTACTTCATTAATAGCATTAGTTAAAGAAACCAAATGGTTTAAATATGCTGTTCCTTGATAGGAACCACCCCCTAGGTTAGCTTTAGCTCGTGCCTTTTTTATTTCGTCTTGCAGTTTAAGTAATGAGTTACTCTCAAAAGTTACTTTTTTAATTAAAGGTCGCAGTCTTGGAATTAAGCTATTAGCTTCTTGTAGGGTAAATAATTTTTCTCGTTTGGCAATAAGTTCTTCTTGCATATCTTGCATATCCAATATCCTAGTGTTTTATGGGCTAAGTGTTAAGGTTTAAGATTTATAGTTTAAGGTTTATAGCTTAAGAGCGTCCTTTGCAATGCTTCTATAGCTAGGTCAGCAGCATGTCTTTTCCCGCGAGGTAATCCTTCTAATAAGCTTATTAACTCATCTACTTCTAAATTAACAGCTTCTTTTATTGTTTTACCCTTTAACCATTCTGTTAAAAATGATGCAGCAGAAATTGTTGGGACACACCCATAAGCTTTCATTGTTGCAGAAATAATTTGTTTATCCCCAAATTTAATAAAAAGCTTTATTTTATCTCCACAAGCATTATTAACTACTTCTGCAAAACTATCAGCATCTATCATTTCTCCAACATTACGAGGGTTTTCTAAATGCTCTAAAATAACTTTAGAATATTGCATTAATATTTGTGCTGTTCGATTGCCATCGCTTGTTTATAAAGAGGAGATACACGCCTTAACCTTGTTACAACTTCTGGTAAAACGCTTAAAACATAATCAACTTCTGCTTGAGTTGTATAACGTGAGAAAGAAAAACGAATACTTCCTCGTACCATTTCTTTACTTAAGCCCATTGCCACTAACACAGGGCTTGGTTCTGTTGATCCTGAAGAACAAGCTGAGCCTGTTGACACGGCTAGTCCCTTTAGATCTAAAGCAATTAATAAAGCTTCGCCTTCAATATAACTAAAACTAATATTAGCAATATTTGGTAAACGACTCTCTTTATCACCATTAAATTTAATTTCTGGTATTAGCCGAGTTATTTCTCTTTCAAGATAATCTCTTAGTAAAGCAATATTTTGAAACTCTAATAGGTTTTCTTTGGCTAGTTCTGCTGCACAACCTAAACCAACTATAGCAGGAACATTTTCTGTTCCTGCACGGCGTTCTTTTTCATGTCTACCACCAGTAACTTGAGGGTTAATACGTACCCCTTTACGTAGATAAAGTGCTCCAATACCTTTTGGGCCATGAAATTTATGACCTGAAAGAGAAAGCGCATCAACTCCTAAGAGTTTTACATCTACAGGGGTTTTACCAACACTTTGTACTGCATCTGTGTGAAAAAACAAGTGTTTACGCTCCAAGCGTATTTCTTTAACTAAACCTCCTATTTCTCTAATAGGCTGTATAGTCCCTACTTCATTGTTAGCATGCATTATAGAAATTAGTATTGTATCCTCAGTAATTGCTGATTTTACATCTTCAACTCGAACAAGGCCATTTTCATAAATAGGTAAATAAGTAACCCTAAACCCTTGTTTTTCTAGTGAAGCACAAGTATTACGAACCGCAGGATGTTCAAATTCAGAAGTAATAATATGATTGCCCTTACTGCGATAGTTTTCAGCAATACCACGAACGGCCAAATTATCAGCCTCTGTTCCACCGCTAACAAAGACAATCTCGTTAAAATCAGCACCTATAAGGGTTGCGACTTGGCGACGTGCTTCATCCATTGCCCCTTTAGCTTGTTGACCAAAGCTATGAATAGAGGAGGCATTACCAAATTGCTCTGTAAAATAAGGTAACATTGCTGCTAATACTTCTGGAGCAAGTTTGGTTGAAGCACTATTATCTAGATAAACGCGGGATGGTAGATAAGTTTCTATCATGGCACTTAAGCTAGTAGAGCAAGAAAATTTTGTCAACGTTCCAAAGATAATTTAACTATAATAAATGCGAACCTAAGCCGCAACAATTCTTAATGAATTACTATCCATAGCCCTTATAGGACTATAAAAACTTGAAAAACAAGAGTTTAACTCTTTAAAACATAACCTTAACATTCTTGAAAGGATAAACAATGGAGCAACCAACCATACAAACTATTACGAGTACTCCCTTTAGTGATCAACGTCCTGGTACATCAGGACTACGTAAGAAAACCCGTATTTTTATGCAACCTCATTATTTAGAAAATTTTGTTCAATCAGTTTTTAATGCTGTACGAGAAAAGGTTACTCCAGATTTTAGCCAAGAAACCTTAGTAGTAGGCGGAGATGGTCGCTATTACAATCGCACAGCAATACAAACCATCTTGCGTTTAGCTGTAGCAAACGGTTTTCGCCAAGTGATGATTGGACGAGGCGGAATTCTTTCTACTCCCGCAGTTTCAGCCGTAATTCGTCGTCGTGGTGCTTTAGGCGGTCTAGTGCTTTCTGCTAGTCATAACCCTGGGGGTATCGATGCAGACTTTGGTATTAAATATAACATTCGTAATGGCGGCCCAGCCCCAGAGGTTGTTACAGAAAATATTTACCAACATACTCTAAAACTAACTAGTTATCAAACAATTGATTATAAAGAAATAGATCTTGATACTGAAAGTAGTTTTACTATTGGTAATACCCAAGTGACAATTTTTGATCCATTGCTAGATTACACAGCCATAATGCAAGAACTATTTGACTTTGCTGCTTTACGAGCAATGTTTGCGGGTGGTTTTCGGATGCAGTTTGATGCTATGCATGCTGTTACTGGCCCCTATGCGCATTATATTTTAGAAAATTGTTTAGGCGCGCCTGCTGGAACAGTTGTAAATGGTACGCCTAAAGAAGATTTTGCCAAAGGACATCCTGATCCAAACCTAGTTTATGCTGCTGATTTAGTAAAATTTTTATCTACTACCGATGCTCCAGACTTTGGTGCGGCTAGCGATGGAGACGGTGACCGAAATTTGATTTTAGGACGTAATTTCTTTGTTACTCCAGGAGATTCTCTAGCAATTATTGCTGAGTATGCCCAAAAAGCCATCCCTGGTTATAATGCTGGGTTATCAGGGGTTGCTCGCTCAATGCCAACTAGTGCTGCTGTTGATAGAGTAGCAAAAGCTCTTGGAGTAGACTCTTATGAAACTCCTACTGGATGGAAATTCTTTGGTAACCTAATGGATGCAAATAAATGTACTATTTGTGGAGAAGAAAGCTTTGGCACCGGGTCAAATCACGTAAGAGAAAAAGATGGATTATGGGCAGTTTTATGTTGGCTTTCAATTTTGGCTCACACTGGTAAGTCTGTAGTAGAAGTAGCCCAAGATCATTGGCAAAAATTTGGTCGTAGCTACTATCAACGCTATGACTATGAAGGAATAGACGCTACAGGAGCAAACAAAATGATTGCTAGTTTGCGTGAAAAACTCTCTAGCTTAGTAGGAACACCCTTAGCTGATACTACTATTAATTGCGCTGATGATTTTAGCTACACTGACCCTATAGATGGTAGTGTAAGCACACGTCAAGGAATTCGTTTATTACTAGCTGACGGCTCACGAATTATCTTTCGTCTTTCTGGAACAGGTACAGAAGGAGCAACATTAAGAGTTTATTTTGAACGCTATAAACAAGATGGCGGCCAAAGCGACATTGACCAAGTGTTAAAACCTTTAGTTGATGGAGCAAAGCAAATCCTACAATTAAAAGATTTTTGCAGTGTTGATGAACCAACGGTCATTACTTAAGTGATATGTAAGTAATGTAACCTTTTCAACAAAACCCAGTATTTTGTGCTGGGTTTTAATAACGTGTAAATAATGGAATTTTATGAAATTACCCAAGTTAGTTAAAGATTTTTGGGAAAAATTTTGCTTAGCAAACCCTGAAGTAAAAAAGGATGAAGACTATCAGGTTTGGAGTTTTGGAGACAGCGACGAACTAGCAGATGAGCTTTATAAACTAGTACTTGAAGGTAAAAAAACAGCTACAGCAAGCCTAGTTTGGGAAAATGAAGACGATCCAACTAATGCACCTATTCTAAATGGCTATAGCATAGTAACAGATTTTGACGGCAACCCTAAGTGCGTAATAAAAACTACTAAAATTGAAACTAAACCTTTTAATGAAGTTGATGAGTTGTTTGCAGCTAAAGAAGGTGAAGGTGATTTAAGCCTTAGGTATTGGAGAGAGGCTCACTTAAAATATTTCACAAGAAAATGTCAAGAGCTAGGCAAACAGCCTAGTGAGGCTATGTTAGTTGTCTGCGAAGAATTTAAGCTACTTTATCCTAAATCCAAGTAGGGGCAGACCTATGTGTCTGCCCTTCTTATTTTTTCTTATTTCTTCTTTGAGAATCAATTAGCTTTTAATCAGCCATTTTTCTAGGATATTTTTGATTTGACTCATTTGAAAAGGTTTTTCTAAAAAATCATCCATTCCTACTTCAAAGCAATTTTCTGAGTCGTCTAAACTATTGGCAGTTAAGGCAATAATTGGCATACGGGAAAAGTTTGCCCCTTTTTGTCTTTCTTTTGCCTCTCCACGACGAATTTCCATTGTTGCTTCATAACCATCCATTACTGGCATATTACAATCCATTAAGATTAAGCTATAAGACTTGTTTTTCAATGTTCGTAATGCTGCAACCCCATTTGCAGCTACATCTACTTTATAGCCTAATTGTTGAAGTTGCCTCTTTACTATCAATTGATTCATATTATCGTCATCAACTAACAAAATTATCGGAATATCACTAACACTAGTCACTTTAGCAGAAGGTGTATTTGATAAAGGTGGCGGTGTTTCAAAAGAATTGTCAAAAGAATTGTCAAAAATAATCTCTTCATTTTTTTGAGATTCTGTCTCAATATAGGGAACAAGTCTGCCACTTTTTGTAAAAGTAGCCATATTTTTATTAGGTAAAAGAGAGGTTTCATTAGCAGATATGGCTGGCAGCATAACCGTAAAACAACTACCTACACCTAATTGACTACGAACAGAAATATTTCCTCCATGTGAGGCAACAATTCTTTTAACAATAGCTAATCCTAAACCTACGCCAGCAGCCTTTTTTCTAGACTCAGCTTGTCGGTAAGGCTCAAACAAATAAGGAATTGCTTCTGCTACAATGCCTTCTCCAGTATCAGTAATAGAAACCCTTAAAAAAGTAAGCCCTACTTCAACGCCAGTTCCAGCAACAGAAGAAACTTCAATAGTAATTTTACCTCCAGAGCTAGTAAACTTGATTGCATTTGAAATTAAGTTGGAAAAAACTCTTTCTAGTTTGTTAATATCTCCCATAATTTCTGGCAGTGGTAATGTCATTTGTACATCAACAGTAATATTGTTAGCCATAGCAGATAAACGCGCGCTACTAGTAAAATCACGCATAAACATTTCTACATCTATTGATTTAGGCTCTAACACAGTGGCTTGAGACTCTGAGCGATATAGGTCTAAAACTTCATTAACTAAACTTAAGATTTTATTTACACTACGTTCAGAGGCTGAAATCATTTGTTGGTTATCTCTAAGAATAGTTTTATCATCAGCCAAAAGCTCAAGAGCAGCCCTAACTACAGCAAGTGGAGATTTTAAGTCATGCACTAGCATTGCTGTAAAATTGGCTTTAATTTGATCAAGCTCTTTAAGTTTTAGATTGACTTCCGTTAGTTCAGCGTTTCGTAGTCGAAAAATCTCTGCATCTTTTTCCTTAACTATAACTGTTAGCTCAGCTTGCTCCTTGTCTTTTTGTAACACACGAACACGATCTGCTAGTCCTAAAGAAAGTACTATTACTTGGAAGGCTGAACCAAAATGTAAGCTGTAATGTACAAAAAAACTATTATCTATAATATCTAGATTACGCATTATAGTAATAAGCCCACCTACAAATCCTGTCAAAAGAGAAATTAGAAAAAACTTAGCATAAGGATCATTTTTTCTTAAACAAGTAATAGTGGGTGCTACTAATACTAAGGCTAATATAAAAGCTAGTGTATTAACAAAGAACGGGGCAAACCTGCTATAACTAAAAATAGCAAATAGAGCAAATAGAGCAAAAACTATAGCAAAACCCTTAGCGATTTTATCCCATAAAGGGCCGCTTTCTTTTAAGTAAAGGTATTCCCGCGCAAGTAAAGCGACTGAAGCACCAAACAAAGAACCAAAAAATTGTATAGAATGATTAGTTAAAAAATCCGACTGTGGCCATAAATATTGTCCAGCAAACCCATCAAAACAGCATTGCAACATACCTAAGACAATAGCCCTCATTACATAAAGTAAAAAAGCACGATCGCCTATGGCAAAGTATAAAAAAATATTGTAAATAGCTAGTACTAGTAAAATACCATAGTATATACCTAGAAACAGTAGCTTTACCTGGTCTTTTTGTTGAAATACTTCTGGATTCCAAATTATTGCAGGAATGGAAATTGTGCTAAAAGACTCTACTCTTAGATAAAATGTTTTTTCTTCTTCTGGTAATATTACTAGCGGAAACACCAAATTACGATGTGCAAACTCCCGTTTTATAAAAGGGGTTGAGCTACCTATTGTTTTTTTAGTAAAAGTGGTGGATGAATTTTCAACTCTATTAACTTGATATAAATCTACTTGGTTTAAGCGAGGAAAATCTATTTCCAGTAACCAATTTTGTTCTTTACTTGACTGATTATTTACAGAAAATTTTATCCAATATGCTGACTTAGAATAACCCAAATTAGGTGAAGCTGTTTTGTTAGCAACAAACCGTGCAGCAAATTTATCAGACGCTATTTCCTCAATAGTAAAGTTTTTGTTTTTATCCTCTAATATTGATAGATAATTGCCTAAAGGATATTCTCCTTTTGTATCATTGAGCGTTAAGCTAGAGCTAGTAGTATCAGCTAGAGTGTTAAAGAAGTAACTTATAGGAAAACCAACAGTTAATAAAACTAAAAGGATAAAACAAAGATTCTGAACCCACCAAGTTTTACCTAATCTCAGTAGATATAGTTTACCTGTATTGAGTTTAGCCACTAGATACTGCTCTAACCACATAAGGTTTAGTTTTGTTGTCGTTGAGAAAGCAAAAATTCTGCTAATACCAGATCTGATGGTTTAGTAATTTTTATGTTTTCTGGAGAGCCTTCTACTATAAAAACCTTTTCGCCCTGCCATTCTATTAACATTGCATCATCAGTAGCAAAAAAGTTTTCTTCTACTGCCCGTTGATGAGCTTGCCAGATTAATTTATAGCGAAATGTTTGAGGCGTTTGTGCTTGATAAATATGGCTGCGAGGTAAAGTACGAACTACTTTATTTTCAAATACTTCTTTTATTGTGTCTGTTGCAGGAATTGCGCAAAGTGCAGCACCGTGTAATAAAGCAGTTTCTATTGTAGCAGTAATTATTTGAGGAGTAACAAAAGGGCGTACAGCATCATGTATAGCGACAGTCGCTACTTTTTTATGTAAATCTGACTCAGCAATCGATTTTAATGCAGCAAATATTGATAATTGTCGCTCAGATGAACCTTCTACAGGAGGTAAAACCTTTTTTAAGTTGTACTCTTTACATAGCTCTTCTAGGGTTTCATTTTCAATATCTTGTTTAGGTAAAGCAACTAAAATAGCGTCAATATCTGGGCATAGGTCAAATTGACGCAAAGTATGGACAATTAAAGGCACACCACCAAGCAACAAAAATTGCTTGCTTGGTGACTTTACAGATAAATTGCCCATTCGCCTACCTTGACCACCAGCAGGAATAACCGCAATATTCATCCATCTACCCTAAATTTAGTAGGATTAGGTGATATGGGTGTTGCAGGTGAACTACTTCGTACATCCCTTGGATCACGCCCTTCAGCAATATTACGTACATCAGGAGAAATAGACCGTTCATGATGAATTGAACGCCCTTCAAGTATTACCCTGCCATCTGGTGGAGTAGTACGATCAGTTATTACCCTGCCATCTGGTGGAGTAGCGCGACCATCTTCGCCAGCATAACGACCAAAAATCATTTTTCCTGCTGTAGTTTGCAACACACTAGTCACACTAATTTCTACATTTTTACCAATTGAGCGTCTAGCATTATCAATTACTACCATTGTACCATCATCAAGGTAAGCAACCCCTTGGTTATATTCCTTACCTTCTTTTAGCACAAAGACCTTCATTAGTTCCCCTGGTAAAACTACAGGTTTAAGAGCATTAGCTAGTTCATTAATATTAAGTACAGCCACACCTCGTAGTTGAGCCACTTTATTTAGGTTAAAGTCATTAGTAACGATTTTGCCGTTTAGTTGTTTAGCTAGTTCAATTAACTTATGATCTACTTCACGAATATCTGGAAAGTCAATATCAGAAACTTGTACATCTAAGTTATGGTTTTTTTGAATACG
>JAHFUF010000812.1 GCA_023265235.1 Blastocatellia bacterium | reverse complement strand
TTTTTACCGCTATGTTCTTTATATGTCTTATTAAAGATAATTAGTTACTGCCTAGCTAGCGTAATATTTCGGAGTAAGCAAAACGATAATTATTAAATTTTAAATATTGGTATCAAATATTTCCCTCTCTTTCCTTTGTATCATTGAAGTAGGTAGAAATTACTTTCAACTTACTTTATTAAGCTACTGATTAGTACTTAACCTTATTTCTTAATATGGTTAAAGCTATTCATTGTCTTTCTTAAAATACAATTAAACTTTAGTCTTGCGCTTGTAAGAAGTGCTTGAATTATATTTCTGATATTTTCAGAATATAGATTCACTTTTACAGCAGGTAAAAAGTGGTAGAAGTATTTTAAATAAATGGTTAAGGAATATTTAAGAAGATGTATATTTTAAGCATAAATCCTGTACAACCTGGCATCATATGGACAGTAGTTTCATTTCCATTTTATGTTGGAGGTGCTGTTGTTAGTGGAGTAGGACGAGCAATATCAGGAAACCCTCAAGAACAGATACAATATCTAACACAAAGAGCTACTTCAACTCCAGACACAGCTCCAATAGGTACAAGAATATATAATGGCTTATCTAAGCTAATTGGTTGTTTTGGTTCGGAGGGAAGAATAGATGTTAGAGCGGCTAACATAACTGAATCATTTTCAAAAAATCAATCTTTTAATGGTGCTATGGACATAATTAAAAAAGTTGGTACAAAAGGAAATATATTGATAGCTCTTGGAGTAATTGCTGCTATAGGTTTAGTTGGATATGGAATAGCACGAACAGTTTCAGGGATTAGAGATGATGATAGTGTAGCCCATGGACAAGGTCCGCAAATCCTTGTTAAAGACAGGTGGTACCACTTAGCATTAGCAGGACTGGGCATTACTATGGTAGGTAGCGTAGCTTTAATTCCAGTTATAGGACCTGCAATGTTAGGAGTAGGTCTACTAGCAGGAGGTGGAGCTTTAGCCTTGAATACGAGATTTGTTCAACGTCATATAGGTGGAATGGGCATTTTCCATAGACCAGACGACTATATACCTGCAGCTCTTGGTGGTATACACTTACGTAGAATGGTAGATCCTCGCTATACTACTGGTCATGCTTAAGGTAATGGTTGATTAAAGAAGATGAATTTTGCTAGTATAAGAGTAAGGAGTTTATATGGATAGTGATCTGCACATACCAATGATAGAAGCTAATTTAGCATACTGTGCAGCCAGACAAGGAGATGCTGAACAGAGGATGGCAGAGTTAGTGACAGATATGATTGGAAGACGAGAAGAGAATACTTTTCGATTAGGAGAAGCTCTTCAGGAGTATCAAAAGCCTATTTTAGATAGAATGCAGCTTGTCCAACTGGAACTAGGGAAAAAAGAGAATAGTGACCCTAAAAAGCAAGAAGAGCTTACAAAACAGCTTGAGGGCCTTAATGCTGAATTAGAAAATGCAGGTAAAAAGAATGGAAGATATGAACCCGCTGTACAAAAACTAATTGATAATGACAAAGAATTATCATCAAGAGCAGCACAAGCAATGGCCAATTCTGGTAACTTTAGAGAATCTCTACAAGGAGATATTGAAGCAACTAACAAACTTTTTGCAGAGACACTTAAACATGGAAGTCAAACAAATCAAACTTCTAACAGTAATGGAAGATGGTTTCCGCTTCCTCCTATGCTAACTCCCATGCTAAGAGCTATAAAGACGGTTCCTATACTTTCATCAGTTATTCCAGTTTAATTAAAATTAACAGCTACTATAAAAGCGCAATATAATTTAAGTTATGTTGCGCTTTTATAGTATAAAAGAACTACTAAGATTAGCCACGTGCTTGTGCTAATTTAGTTGCTAGTCCACCAAGAGTTATTTCAGTCTCAAACTCTGCTTCACCAAAGTTTGCTAATAACTTTGCTTTTGCCATATCTGCGGCTGCAGCATTTCTTATTTGAATAGCTTGTGTATCGGTTCTGTCTCCCAGTGAATCACTTATAGCTTGGTCATTTGCTATTTGGTTTGTAGCTAGGGCAACTTTATCCATTCCGCTCATAGTTTTTCTCCTCTTAAATTGTCATTGTATACATTACGACAAGGAGTATACAGGTAACCTGTTAAGTACCAGTTAAATAGAACTTAATACCGGATCTTCCTTATCCTAATTTTAACCAAACATTAATTTTTTAAATGACTATCAATTTTTTCAACATTCTTTCGTTATATAAGTTGAGATAGCAAACGGAGAAATAAATATGTCAACAGCAGAAATAAATATAGGAAGATTCTCTGGGGGAATCTTAGAAGCGCAAGTACGTATGGAAGATTTGCAAACCCAGCATGAAAACTTTATTGCGGCTGGAAATACAGCAGAAGCAAATCGAGTTAATATAGAACTTAGAAGAGAATCCAGTAAGATGAAAAGATTTGAGTCATATACAAAAATGTGGGAAGCCGCTCTTGAAGTTGTATTCTATTTAATAGGTATTGGTACTACAATACTAAAGATTAGGGTATAGTAATCTCCCATTAGTTAAATAATATTTTTAATTAAAAATGCATATGAATGTTTTAGTAAGCTAGTCTTAGCATAGACTACTAAAATGAATGATTAATGTCCTTATCACAAGGCGATTTGTTTCTGCTCACGTTGTTTACATGGAGACAATA
>JAHFUF010000811.1 GCA_023265235.1 Blastocatellia bacterium | reverse complement strand
AGTTAAGAGAGAGTCTAGTTAATTCACGTAAGAAACTGCGAGAAGTTCGTGCTAAGCGGATTTGGCCAGGGCTAGATGACAAAATTTTAACTGCTCGGACTGGTATGATGATTAAGTCTTTTGCCCAAGCTGCACGAGTGTTAAAACGTAATGACTACAAAGATGTAGCCATTAAAGCTACAGAATTTATTCTGACACATAATTCTGTTAATGGGCGACTACGGCGTAGCTATAAAAATGATCAAGCTAGATTTAATGCTTACCAAGAAGATTATGCTTATTTAATAGATGCTTTAATAGCCGTTTATGAGGCTACTTTCCAAACAAAATGGTTAGTAGAAGCCCGCCGTTTAACAGACATAATGATTGAACAGTTTTGGGATGAAGAAGAGGGAGGATTTTTCTTTACTAGTAATGACCATGAAGAGTTAATTACTCGTAGTAAAGAATATAGTGATAATGCTACTCCATCAGGAAACTCTGTTGCAGTAGACGTTTTAATCAAATTAACCCATATTTTTAATGATGAGCGTTACAGGGAAATTGCGACGCGAGTATTAAACCTACTTGGTAAAGCTGTAGAAAAATTCCCTGGCGGCTTTGGTCATATGTTAGGAGCACTAGATTTTTATCTTGCACAAACAAAAGAAGTTGCCATTATTGGCAATCCTGAGTCTGATGATACTAAAGCTTTGCTAGAAGCTATTTATCAAAGCTATTTACCTAACAAAGTGGTTTTAGTTAGCGATCCAATGGACACAGAATCAAGTAAGCTATTACCGCTTCTAGCAAATCGCTCTATGATTGATGGTAAGGCTACGGCATATGTTTGTGAGAATTTTACTTGTAAAGAGCCTGTAACAAGCGTAAGTGAACTTGAGAAACAAATCCAAGGTTAAAATGTAGAGGCGAACCTATGTGTTCGCCCTTATTAAACATCAGACAAAGAGGGCGAACACATAGGTTCGCCCCTACGCAATGTTGTTGATTAAAATACTATGATCTATGTTTACTCCTTCTCAGTTTGAAAGCCTTTATTCACTACTTAGTGTTGATATAGTAACAGAAGATTGCGGCATAAAATGCGAGCAATATTGCTGTAAAACCCCTAATACTATGAAGTATTTACTGCCAGGAGAGGAAGAATATTTTACTCTTAACCCTCTGCCAAATTTCAAGATAAAAGAATACTATTTGTTTACAGGTTATGAGGCTAAAGATCAAACTAATTGTCTTTGTACAAGGCAGTTAAGACCGTTTTGTTGTCGAATATTTCCTTTTCGCCCAGCAGTAAGCTTAAATAGTTTTAAGGTTGTTGATTTAAAAAAAGCAACTAGTCCAGAGTTTGACCAATATTGTTGGATAATTAACCCTCTGCCAGAGTGGCACCAAGCAGCTATAAAAGCTTGGCAACAAGTATTAAACGATAGAGATAACTTACGTTTTTATGCTAGGTATGCACTTTTCTTAAAAATAGCAAAACCTGCTCATGGACGTTCTACTACATCACTACTTTATGAAGTGGTAGAAGAGCTTGATAACATGACGCTTGACCAAGAATGGCAAATGGCTATTAGCTTTTTTGATCTGATAGGGCAAAAAGAGCCTTTAGTTGGGTTATAGTTAAGAAATAAGGTTTTCCATATTTTTGAATTTAAATTCAGTTTTTTGGCGTTTTAGACAAATTTATTTGACTATAAGTTAGTTTATTTAGTTAAACCGCTTATGAATACACGCCTTAGATGTCTACCCGGATTTACTGCCTATTGGCACTAGATTTGCCTCTGCCAAAGAAAAATATTTTTATCTGGATATTTGGATTAGAAACATTTTTTTTGATCAATATTTTTGCTAGTATTCTCCTATTTTCCACAGCTAGCAAAATAACTAACTCTTAAAATTTTGAACCAAAATTAAAAATTTCCTAATTTTAACTGAGCGCAGTTATTGCCCATAATTTATGGGCTAAATTTATTCCATATTTCTAAGTATCGCTCTTAAATAAAATAGGAGCGCGAATTTTAAAACACAGGGAACTAGATCCAAAAGGGAGGAATTTATAAATGAAAGAGAAAAAACTTGTTAAGTCCCTATTCCTAGCACTAGCCTTAACTATGTTTGGCGGCACTGCTCCAGATGGGACAGTTGCTCCAATCATGGCTCAACAGGTAACAGGCACATTATCCGGGACAGTAACTGATGAACAAGGCGCAGTAGTTCCAGGTGCCAAAGTTATTGCTAAAAATGCAGGAACTGGCGCAGAAGTAACTACCACAACTAATGAAAATGGTATTTATCGTATTACCGCACTTATTCCAGGTTCTTATACTGTAATAATTTCAGCAGATGGGTTCAAGAAGGTTGAAGATACAGGCATAGACGTTAAACTAGGCGCAAGCACTGGTTTAGACGTTGCCTTAGCTGTTGGTAATGTTGGAGATATAGTAGAAATCAGTGGCGGTGAAGTTCTTATTGAACGTGACTCTTCTCAAATTGCTGCTAACTATGATGCTCGCAAAGTAGCAGACCTTCCTAACGCAGTTGGCGGTGGCGGTATTGATACCTTAGCCTTATTAACACCAGGAGTGGTTGAAGCTGGTGATGCTGGTTTTGGTAATACTAATGGAGCAAACATTTCTGCTAATGGTGGTCGTACTCGTGCTACAAGCTTTAA
>JAHFUF010000810.1 GCA_023265235.1 Blastocatellia bacterium | reverse complement strand
GGTTCTACATCAAAGAAAGGTAAAGAAAAAGAAACTAAAATTAGCGTGAGATTCTCTTAAACATTGAATCTGAAAGGAGAATCTCACTATGAAAAAGTATAATGTAAATCTGTTTAATTTACCAGGATATGTAGTCACTAGTAATTTTGCCTGTGAAGGCTTTTTACAATTCAATGTAAAATCTGCTACTAGTTTTGGAACTTGTCCTAAATGTTCTAAGAAATCTAGAGTTGTATATGAGACTAAGACTAGAAAAGTTAGACATACAAACTGGCATGATAGACCTAGCTTTTTAATTATTAATTCACGAAGGTTTAAGTGTAAACACTGTAAAAGTCGTTTTTGGGAAAGATTTAATGGTATCTTGCCATATAATAGGCATTCTCAAAACTTTAAGAAACAAGTAGCTTTTGAAGCTTTTAATGGACATGATAATAAAAAAGTTGCTTGTAATTACCAAATTGGACAACCTACTGTCTCTCGATGGGTAATTGCTTATGCAAAACTTGAGGTAAATGAAAGGCTTAGTAATCTTTGTCCAAGAGTTCTTGGCATTGATGAACACTTTTTTACAAGACAACATGGTTATGCAACCACTATCTGTGATCTTGCTCGTAGAAAAGTATTTGATGTGGTTTTAGGACGTTCTGAGTTATCTCTGGCTGGATATTTCTCTTCTTTACAAAATAAAGACAGAACAAAAATAGTAGTTATGGATTTATCCACAACTTACAAATCCATAATTACAAAGTATTTTCCAAAAGCCCTAATTGTTGCTGATAGATTTCATGTGGTTCGTCTTCTAAATCATAGATTCCTAGAAACCTGGAAGATTCTAGACCCACAAGGCAGAGCAAATAGAGGTCTACTCTCACTATTTAGAAGAAAAGTCTCTAACTTAAAACCAGAGCAAAGATTGAAGTTTAGAAGATATTTAATGACTAAGCCTGGTTTACAAGCTCTTTATGACTTTAAAAATGAAATCCATCATTTCTTACTTAAAAGAGCTGTAGATAGAAGGAAAATGAAACAAGAAATTAAAAGATTTAATCAAATAATCTATCAATTAAAAGAGTCTAGATTTGCTCCTTTGGTTTCTTTAGCTAACACCTTTGAAGATTGGCAACTTGAAATACTTAGAATGCTTAGATTTTCAAGAACTAATTCCACCACTGAAGGGTTTCATAATAAAATGGAGAGGATTTCTAGAATTGCTTATGGGTTTAGAAACTTTAAGAATTATAGACTTCGAGTATTAATGCAATGTGCTTAGAGAATTTCTTCCCTATTTTTTTCCTTTTGTTGTTGTAGATCCTAGAAGCCGAAGCAATGGCAGCAGCAATGAGTAACCTTGTTATGGGTGAATGAGAAATGCCACGTGTTAGTGCTTCTAAAAATGGTGGACGCTAGAGGATTCGAACCTCTGACCACTTGTACGTCAAACAAGTGCTCTACCAACTGAGCTAAGCGTCCGTTTTCTTTTAAAAATTAAATCCTTAATAAAATTGGATAAATCTTTTTTAGCTAAACACGTTAGTAATTTTATCTTTTCATAAGGCTTCAGGCAAGTTCAAATTTTTTATTAGACAAATTTTATAGAGAAGTTTTATATTGTTAATATGAATTACTCGATAAAATAATTTGATTTATCAGCATTAAGTTAAAACAGCATAAAACTAATCGTAATCCTTTGTATATACGGACAGTAGTGTAAGTATAGATTAAAAATTAAAATCTATAAAGTTGTTTCGGGTGTAGGTTGTTCGGCTTTACCTGAGAAACCATCTGGAATTAGTTGGTAGCCACCACCGTATACGGTTTTAATATACTTTTTCTCTCCTGCCTCAACCCTTGTTCTAAGGTGTCTGATGTGCACTCTAATAGTATCTACATCATCATCGGGTGAATATCCCCAGACTTCTTCAAGTAGCTTACTTGTGCTTACAGTTTGTCCGTGATGTTGTAATAAACAGTGTAAAACTTCAAATTCTATTGGTGTTAATCTAATTAATTTATCAACGATTTTAACTTCTCTGCTTTCTGGAATTAACGTAAGATCTCCTGCATGTAGTATTTCAGGTAAAGTAGCTGTTGGGGCTCTTCCTGTACGTCTTAGTAGTGCTCTAACTCTTACATATAACTCTGGTAATTCAAAAGGTTTAGTAAGATAATCGTCTGCACCTGCATTAAATCCAGAAACTTTATCGTCAGTTCTTGATAAAGCAGTAAGCATTAATACTGGAATTTCCTCTGTTGCAGGATTTTGTCTTATCCTTTGGCAGGCAGTGAAGCCATCAACTTCTGGCATCATTAAATCTAAAATTATTAAATCGGGGATTTCTTGCTGTGCTAAGGCTAATCCAGTAATAGCTTCATTGGCGACAAGTATTTGATGTCCTTGAATTTCCAAATTAACTTTAACAAGTTCTACAATTGATTTATCATCATCTATTATTAATATTTTACTCAATTAATCTTCCTCCCACTATTATTACTTAGTTAGTGGACTTAGTATATTAGTACCCAAACTTAGACGGAAAATGTTAAATCGGTGAACCTAATTGTTTATATTTATTAATGTACAAATAATATAGAATTATCTGGAGCTCAAAGCGTGGAATTTAGAGCAATTAGGCATGAATTCCTAAGATAAAAATAATGCCGAGTGATTTTATC
>JAHFUF010000809.1 GCA_023265235.1 Blastocatellia bacterium | reverse complement strand
TTCAGGAGCAGGAGAGCGTGTTAACCGTTATCGATACCTAGTTAGGGCTGATGTTGAGACCTACACTTATTTTAATGTAATCAACCAACTTGTTATGCACTTTGATGTTATGGTTGACGAATCCTATTACTCTATTCCTTTTGATGGAACTGGTTGTAACCAACCTGCCGACTTTCCTGATATTCCGCCGCCGCCTCTTCTTCTTAATGTTGGTACCGATCGAGCTTTGATTTGTGGCGAAGGTGTCGATTGTTTCCCTCATGGAGTCATTGGGGAAGATGGTAAGTTTTATCCTTATGGTACCAAGGGATATGAAGACAGGTGTGGGAAAGACATATATTGTAGTGGAGTGCCAGGAGAACCAGGTAAAGGGTGTGGAACAACACATGGAGGAGATGTGCAATGTCCAAAAGTAGGGGGCTTTACATACGTAGGTTATGCAAAACCATTTAATGTAAGGCCAATAAGAGGATGTGCTTCTGCTAACACTAACCAACCTAGCGCAACAGGGTTAGATCCAGATGGCTACACTTTTGTTGTTACTACTAGGCTTGTTTCTATTGGCAGTACTTACAATTAGATAGAAAGGATTAACCATATGACAAAACAAATACTCAGTCGACTTATGTTCTTATTAATGTTCTGTGTCACTACGCAAGCACAAGAACAAAATAGCCCTACTATTTATCAAACATTTATAAGAGATGGGGATGCTAGAGTAGACAATGGAGGATATATATCTATTTTAGATGCGTTGACATTTAAAGAAATAGGGCAAATAGATTTAGCTCCTTCTGATCCTCAAAGAATAGAATTGACAAAAGACAAAAAATTAGCATTTGCAAACCACAATCCTCTTGTAGATGATAAAAAGGGAATGACAATAGTAGATTTGGAACAAAGAAGAGTAGTAAGAAAAATATTTGAGAATATAGGGGTATATGGATTGAAACTAGCCCCAAATGGAATGATGTGGGTTTTGCTAGATGAACCTAAGGAAATTGTCATTATTAATCCAGAAACTCTAAGAGTAACTGATCGCTTAACCTTTAATGAAAGCCCAAGAGATTTAATATTCAGCCCTGATGGTAAAAGAGTATATGTATCTTTATTTACTAAAGATGTAATAGTGCTAGATGCTGTTACTAGAAGTAGAATTAGCGTTATTGAAGACTTACCTACAAGAAATAATTTTCAAGTTAGACCCCAAGAACTAGAACTTTCTCCTGATGGTAAGACTCTTTTTGTTGGTAGTAAAGATACAATTTCTATTGTTGAGACTAGGTTTTTTCAAGTTGTTAGTAGATTTAAAATAGCTGGTGCTACATTTGGAGATTTGCTATTAAAAATAAGCCCTGATGGTAAATTTTTATATATTGCTGGGTATCTTGGCTCAACTTTATCTATTTATGATATAAATGCTAAACAAGTTATCAAAAGTGGGACTGCAGCAATTTTTAATGTATACAACACAGGCTCAACAAGGAAATTGGATTTTTCTTCTGATGACCAATTGCTTTATATCACTCAAGATTATGGAGTACTTTTACTTGATCTAGCCACTAATAATTTTATAGCTAATCCTCAAACCAGCACAGGAGTGAAGTTTCCTAGTCCGTTTAGTAGTGGTATAGCGTTAGCAGGCGATTTCTCAATCGGACAACCACCAATATTACAAACTCTCTCGCCAGTGACAAGCCAGCAAGTAATAGCAGGACAGCCAGTTACAATAAAATGGCAAACAACAGTAGCAGCGCAAAGCTACTCAATAGCAAGCCACAGGGTAGAACTATCAACAGATAGTGGTGCTACTTTTGCAGCAATCTCAGGGGCTGAAATGCTGCCAGCAGAAGCACAAGAGTTTACTTGGCAAGTACCTGACGTAGAACTGCTAGACAAAGTTCAAATTCGAGTTAGTACAGTAGACCTAGGAGCAAGACGAGCTAATTCTACTACGGGTAATTTTAGTATTGTCAAAGGTGGTGGTCAAACAGGAGATACACAAGCCCCTATAGTCACATTCCTTTCACCAAAGGGATCTGAGAGATTTACTTCAGGTGACAACTTACAAATATCCTGGGTGTCAAGCGATAATGTAGCAGTAACTTCACAGGATTTAAGTTTGTCTACTGATGGTGGAGTGACTTTCCCTATAACAATTGCTAGTGGTTTACTAGGAACTACCCAAAGTTTTTCTTTCCCAATACCAATGACACTTCAATCAGACCAAGCGAGACTACGCTTAATTGTAAGGGATGGTGCAGGAAACTCATCTCAAACAATAACACCAGCCAACTTTGGTATAGAACTAGGAGCAGACAATCTAGCCCCTACAGTGACAATCTCACAACCTAGTAATAACCAAAGCTTAATAGCAGGGCAATCCATCCAAGTAAAATGGCAAAGTGTAGATAATCGCGCAGTAGCAAGCCAAGCCTTGTTGCTCTCACTTGATGGAGGGAAAACATTTGCAACAGTTGCAAACTTTGGAGCAAGTGATAATTCGTTTGTAATCAACAACATTGATAGGCTTAATTTCACAAATTCACAAGCAATAGTAAGAATAACAGCAACGGACAGTAGCGGAAATATTGGTCAAGCTAATGTTCAATTTGTAATTAGTCCAGCCATTACCAATGCTATTTATAAGGCTAAAATACTTACACTTAGTGGCATAGGTT
>JAHFUF010000179.1 GCA_023265235.1 Blastocatellia bacterium | reverse complement strand
AACTGTTGCCCAATTTATCCAACAACTTGTTGGATAAAACAAACAGAGGTTTTCTTTCCTATTGCCTTAAATTTCCTTACTTCCCTAAACATATCAAATGCTACAATTAAGCAGCAAAGGGGAAGAAATGGCAACCAATAACAACAAATCAAAACTTTGGACAATCCTGCCTTGGGTTTTGCTTGCTCTTAGTTTGGTTTTTATTTTCGCGGGCAACTGGAAGAACCCATTATTTAATTTTCTCAACATTGAGAAGTTAAACAGCACAAAAATAGATCAAGCGATAGTCATAGAAAAAATTCAGAAAGTCGCCAAGTTGATCACAAGCGAAGTGACATTAAGAGATGTCATCACTTATGAAAATACCTGGTATGGTTCAACAAAGCGTTCGCTTGTGGTTGTTACGGGCAAAGTATCCGCAGGGGTAAATCTTGAGTCTGGAACTTCCGTGAATATTGACGACCGCGCAAAGAAAATAACCATAACATTACCCCAAACTACTATTTTATCGACCGAAATTACAGATATAAAAACTTACGATGAGCAAAGCGGCGTGTGGAATCGTTTTACGCCGGAAGATAAAGACAAAACATTCACATTAGCCCGTGAAAAAATAACTGTTACAGCAATGGAAACATCTTTGGGTAAAACCCCACAAACGACATAATATTCCCACAGAAAAGACAATAAGTAGAGTATAATCAATAAATTATAAAAATATTAAGCTCCCAAAATGACATTAAGATTTAGGTCAAAGTTTTGGGAGGTAAGTAAGCCAACAGAATCCTGCAATTTTTCTTCAGAAAAATCATACTCACCATGAAGGTTGATATGTTGCCAAGTAACAACAGAGCCATTTTTGATAGCTTTAATCATTTCTATTTTCTTAGGAATAGATTTTTCTTCCTTTAATTTTTTTGATAAATATAGGTAATTCCAACAAATAACAGCATTTTTGATAAGCCTACGACAAGCTTCAGCAATTTCCTGTTCTTCTTTTTCTGACTGAATAAATTCATTGTTATGACCAAAAGAAATAGCTTTAGCAAACTTTTGAGAACTCTCAATTTTATTAAGTTGTTTTTCTATAGCTTGCCTCAAACTAACATCATCGATGTAGTTAAGTAAAAAGATAGATTTGATAATTTTGCCAAATTCTTTTAATGCCCGATACAAGTCATGCTGTTTGGAGTAGGAGTTTAAACGTTTGAAAAGCTGAGAAGCAGTAGTGTGCTTAAGTTTGATAGTGGCAATAAAACGTAAAATATCATCCCAATAAGCTTCAATAAGTTCAGTGTCAATGTAGCTATCAGGTAGTATTTTGTAATGCAATTGCTCATAGAGTTTTCTTTTTGTAAAAGAACAAAGTTGTAATTTTTCAAATTTCTTAATCCTAGGAGCAAAGGAAAACCCTAATAAATGCATAGCTCCAAAGATTATTTCACTATAACCAGCCGTATCAGTGGAATGAATGTCACTTTTAATTACATCATTGTGCATTAAGCCATCAATGGCATAGTGGGCTTCTTTTTCTGCTGAACTGATGACAGTAGAATGAAAAAGTAAGTGTCTTTCGTCAATAAAGCTATAAACAGTTGCTCCTTTGCCTTTTCCAAAGTACTTAAACGAGTAATTAGCATTAAGTGAATCTGTAGCTACTTCAAACTTTTGGCCATCACTAGAGGTATGCAAATGTTTACTTTTAAGACGGTAAATATTAGGAAGCTCTAACTTATTTACAAAGCTCAAAATACCGTCAATAGCACTCTGAATATTTGATAAATAAAAGTACCCATTTAATGTGGTTTCTAATTCATTTTCATTTATTTGCAGAGATATTTGGGCAATTTTCTTATCTCCTATGTCGCAGCCTAAACCTACGATGCCAGCAAAAAAAGTTTTATCAGAAGGTTTAGCACGGCTGTACTTGTGTTGATGGTGAGAAAATTCATCGGTAAAGCTAGTAACTTTGTTGACTGTGGCTAATATCTCCAACAAAGAAACATACTTTCTGTCAGGAAAAAATCTAGATAAACTACTAACGTCAGTTTCTTGCTTTTTAGCAGGAGTTTCTACATAAAATGTACCATTTGGATGAAATTTTACTAATGGATTCTTACCGTTAATAATGTTTTTGTTAGTTTTATGATATTGTAAATCAAGGGTTTTGCTTAATGATTGCAAAGTCTCTTTACAATCAACGAAAGCTGTTAAGTTAGCTTGTCTTAGAAGTTGAGATTTTTCTTCCTGCCATTTTTCTTTAGAAATAAGATAATCATTGAGGGATCTATATTTATAAGAATTTTTTAGATTTAATGCTCCAGATTTTATTGATGAAGCTGTATGAGTAAAGAGTAAAGCTTTGTACAAGGATGGTTTAAGTTTTTCTTTGTCCTTAAACACTAACTCTTTTTCTAGAGACTCTAAAAATTCCATTGGAGCATTTTGATTAACTCTGCCACCTTTTTGCTGGTAGTGAGTAATTGCTTTAATAAGCATTGAATTGGAAGTCTCAGGGTCAAAATCTAATTGTTTTACAATAGGAGAAACTCTGTTTTGTAATTTTACCGATTTTAATTCCAAAATAGAGTAAGAATCTTTATCTTGTAAAACAGAGTTTGTTGAATTTTTTAATTCAATTATTTGTTGTACTACTAAATTTTTTTGTGGTTCACTATCTTGAAGTAATTGTTTGATAAGACTGACTTTATTTGTATCATCAAAATCTAGGTGATAAATAATGCCCTTTATATCTGCTAAAACACCAATGACATTTTTGTCTATTGAATCAACTATTTTTTGTAAGGAAGAATTTTTGAGTTTTCGTTCTTCATAATACTTTTCTTTGCGTTCGCGCTCGACAACATTAAGTGTATTTTGTACAGAATGCAGCATTGCATCAGCTAGTAAGTCTTGAAGTCTAAAGAACTGATGAACTATGAAAGCAATCAAGTGTAAGTATCTATCCTCATCTGCTCGCCTAGACACTTGAAAAATTTCAGATTTAATGACTATGTTTGCATGATAGCGTATGGATTCTACAGACAAATTTATAGCATAAATTATTGGTTTTAGTTCTTGATAGAGTTTTTGCAAGATTTGTAAGTCTGCAATATTTGCTTTAATTTTTGACGGTTTAGTAGAGTGAGAAAACTTTTTCAACATTGTAAGTTTAGCTCGTTCAATCTGAAACTTACGTTGGGGATTCATACTAGAAGCAATAATATTGGAAGGGTCTTTATCTAGTAAAGAGTCTAGTAATTGACGATTATCATCTGTTAAATGAACTTCTATCAAGTTTATTAACTCTTGTTTGTGAAAGTTAATTTGCTCAACTATGGCATTAGCTAATTGGTTGTAGCTTGGTATTTCAATTTTTTCTCTAGTCAACAAAGAAACTATTTCAAGTAAAATTTGTTTAGGTTTTATCTGTGATTTGACCATAAATGAAATAGATTTTTTGAGAAATTCTGTTTCCTGTTGCTCAAACTTCCTAAAATTAAAAAAATCTAGAATGAGCTTTTGATGCCTGTAGTAAGTTTCATTAGCATATGTACTACTATCTATTTGATTGAGTTCAAGCTTAAGCTTTTCTCCAACCCAAGTAATGTCTACTGGATAAAACTTCTGAAAGAAAAATTTTCTCCTTGCTTTGAAGTATCCAAACATAACTAGAAAGTAGATTTTGTTTGTTGTGGTCTTAAAATTTGTAACTAAATCTAGAATAGAATTAGGAAAATCAAAAAACTTTTTTCTCTCAACACTATTAAAAATAGGTGGATTTTCAAAAGCCTCTTCTTCTAAAGAATTAAAAATCTTCATTCTTGCCATAATAATGCCCTTATAAAAATCAGAGTTGTAATAGTGAAAACGGGCGTTATTATACATACCTTTTGTATAATATTTATATTGTAAATAGCTTATACATTTTATATACTTTTCCCTTGTTTTTCATATTAAGGCATAACAACTAAATAATTATGGGAAAAATACTTGCTTACCTTCGCACTTCTACTGACAAACAAGATTTGAATAGTCAGAAACTGGAGATTTTGGAATTTGCTAGAAAAAGAAGCCTCAACATTGATGAATTTATAGAAATTGCTATCTCATCTCGTAAAACTACTAAACAACGTCGCATTGATGAAGTTTTGACCAAACTAGTTGATTCTGATGTCTTGGTTCTTACAGAGTTAAGTCGCTTGGGCAGAAGCACAGCGGAAGTTATTTCTATAGTTAATGAAATTTTGAGCCGTAATATTCGCCTTATTGTTATTAAGCACAATCTAGATCTTTCTAAATCTGATATGAACTCCAAGATTGTTATCACTTTATTTTCTTTATTTGCCGAACTTGAGCGGGATTTAGTTTCTTTACGTACTAAAGAAGCTCTTGCTGCTAAAAGAAGCCAAGGTATTACTCTTGGTAAACCTAAGGGTACTATTCAAAACAGTAAATTTGATAAGGATTTAGATAGAATAAAAGAATTGTTACTCTTGGGATTATCTGTTAGAAAAATTGCAAAGGTTTTAGGTTATAACAATCATCTTTCTTTGAATACTTACGTTAGTAAACGAAAACTACGACATACATCTTCATAACTTATCGTCTACAGAAGGCATTTCGCGCTTAATTTGTTGCCTAACAATTCATTATCATTTCTGTGGGAATATTATGTCGTTTGTGGGGTTTTACCCAAATCTCAGCCATTACATCCATTGCACGCCCGAATGTTGCGCGGGCTATAACAGGATTACGCAAAAAGGGAATGATCAGGCAAACTCAGATGGAAGAAGGCTCACAACTTTACAGAAATATCTATACTTTATGGTCACCTCCAAAACAGGTCGAGAAAGACGCAAAAAAAATGCTCTCTCAACAAAGAGCAGCTAAGAAGCTAGAACAACAAACCCAGGTAGAAAAATCAAGAAAAAAAGCTCAACAAGAACAAGAAAAAATTTGCCCTCTTTGTAAGGGTGATGCAATTAGGCTTGTTTATTTGCCTAATAAAAATCTAGAGCGTCATCGATGGTGTGATTGCTCTTTAGGAATTTATCAAGCTAAAGAATATGGTTGTGACTGGAAAGCGTTTATTCCTGAGCATATTGTGAAAGAATGCTTAGCAAAATTAAAATGTAATAGCTAATAATTCGACTACGTATTATTAGCTATTATTATTCGTTACTTCTTATGTAGTTTTATAAGTATCAAATTGATACCCCAATTTTTTTACCCAGGAGAGAGCCAAACTCTTTCTAGATTAGCCTTTTTTCTATATACCTAATCTAATTCGTTTCGTAATTTTATAAGTATCAAATTGATACTCCTACGCTGGGGTATCAATTTGATACCCAGGAGAGAGCGAAGCTCTCTCTGCTAAAAGCGGTTTTTCAAACCGCTTTTAGCAGAGAGAGCTACACAAATGCGCTCGTTAAAACGCTACTTCGTAGCTTAAAGAAAAAGCAGTTCTGCTTTTGCGAACATGCAAAAGCAGAGCTAATAGTTAAATTTTGCTCCGCGCTTCGTAAGCTCTCGCTTACTCGCACTCTGCAAAATTACAAAAGGATGCCGCTACGGGGTTGACTTGGGTTATTGGTCGAATTTCGACCGAAGACGAACGGCAGTTGGGAAACTGCCATCCGTCTTCGCTCTATAAATTCTCCCACCCAAGTCAACCCGACCTAAAAGAGAATTTCCCTTCACATTCGTTACGGGAAATTTTCTTTTAGGCTTCGCTTGCTTAAAGAATTTAATTAACCCCCCCTCCGCCCCCCTAGGGGGGAACGACCTCAGACCCCGGCAGTTGAAGAACAGAAAGATTAAGAAAAAAACTATTAACGCAATTAACACAATTAACTAAGTTCTAGCGCAACTGGACAATTTAGAAACAAAAACAGGCTACCCTAAGAAGTCTGATAAGGCGTTATCAGAATCAGACCCTGATAATTAAACACTACCTACCTTGAGGGGCTACCCATATCCCAACTTGTTTTAGCCCTCCAAGCTTATAACCAAAAAAACATTGAAAAAAAATCCTAGATAGTTAATCTGTTTATAAAAGCCAAAAAGAGAGGCAAAAAGAATTATGGATGTATTACTTAGCAAAGAGTTAGAGCGTTTTGTTAGCGACCAAGTACAAAGAGGCCATTATCTATCAACAGATGAAGTCATTGGAGAAGCCTTGTTGCTACTTAAGCGAGAGGAACAGCTAAAAGAGATTCAACGCGAAGAATTAAGAAAAGAAATCCAAAAGGGTATAGACCAAATCAGAACAGGTCAATCAACAACTTACACCTCTGGTGAAGCTTTAGTCGAAGAAATCATATCTAGAGGAATGCAAAGACTAGCAGAGAAGGAAAAGCAGAAAAATGGCTAAAGAGTTGGTCGTTTCAGAACTAGCCAAACAAGATTTGGATGATATTTGGAATTATTATGTAGAAAGAAACCTACAAGAAACAGGCCGTAAATTACTACAAGAGATAGGTAAAAAGTTTTCCCTTTTCTTGCAATATCCTGAAATAGGAAGACAAAGAAATGATTTTATTCTCTACCTGCGAAGTTTTGCTGTCAAAGACTACTTAATATTTTACCTACCATCTGATGAAACAATAGAAATTTTTAGGGTAGTTAAAGCCTCTCGTAATATCTCTACATTATTTGATGATATGGTTGGCCAATAATTAGGGCAAAAAATAGATGGCTATTTTTTGCCCTACTGCCTTATTCATCGAGATTTACACCTAGTAGGAAAGCTAAAAAATAGCTTGCCATTTTTTTATGATTTTCTAGAAATATTTTTTACCTAAAGTTGTTTTGAGGCCAAGACGACCAATACATCAGAAAACACACTAGGGCTAGCCTATGGAAAAAGAGAGCGTTTCATATTAAAGCGAAAGGCCACAGTCAAATATTGAGCCTTCACAACTGTAAGTGAATTGACTTGTACATTCCACATTTAAATCACACCTGCAAAAAAAAAATGACGAGCATATTCCAACCCCTGTGCCAGTGGTTTGTGTCAGCGTTATACGAGAAACTGTATTGAAACAACCCCTACTTTTGTTACGGCAGCAAGTAATTGTTGTGCTACTCAGTACCTGACCACAAAACACCATATTAGACGTAGGCGTTTCTATTACTTTATTTTCCGCTCCATTTGCAGAAAGTATACTTCCGCCAACCCAACGAGTTCCATCATCGAAACTTACCTCTTGAAGTATTAATATTGCTGTAACCACATTGGACATTGACTTTGATCCAGTCCTCTCAACATTAAAAACAATATCCTTATAGAGATCTTCATCAAGTGAAAGCACTACTTCGCTACTAGGTGCAATAGCGATAGAGTCAGATTTAGCAGTTGTTACATCTGCTTCATTGAGAATTTGACCATATTCAACCGAGACACCTAAGGGTAAACTCTTACCTTCGAGTTTTGGTAATAGCAATGTATATCTAATACCAATAATAGGTTTTTTAGAAACATTCTTTAATCGTAAAGATAGTCCCTGCAACCACGTCTCCCCAGTAAGAACACTTTCTTCACTCCTTATCGGGCCAGTGTTAGAGGACAAAGAAGTTAATTCTATTGGTGCATTTGGCCAAGGTTTTACTTTTAATACTCTATTTTTCAGATTTTGTGCTTGGCTAGTTGTTAAACAAACACACAAAAGAAGCACTAACACTAAGGTTTTAAGAACAATTCTTACTACAACACTCATATTTATCTCCTTGCAAGAATGTATATTGGTAGAAGTTATCTTATCTGTCATTATCTTGCATTAAACCTAGCTTAAGTCAGGCAAGAACTCCTAATTACCCAATAGTTAGTTGCGTAACTATTACAATGTAACAAAAACAGTTTATAGTTAATAGCTGTAGTGATAAATAAATATGAGTTATACGCAGTTTTTAGCAATGGGGTGTTTTTGAATATCCCCGAAGTAGCTAACTTATAACTAGCAGGGCGACCAACTCACGTTGCACCCGACCCCGAAAGTCGGCTCGCTAACACTCGCCATCTTTCGGGGCGGGTGAACTGGGAGTTGGTCGCCTGCTTACCAGTTTCTAAACTTTCCTTTTCTTTCTTTACTACTAGGGCAGTTCGGCGGCTCGTGGCTGCTCGCACGCCTCACTTGCCCTATTGCTTTGCCTACTGCCTGAAGGCGCAACGGCTCGCTCATCGCTCGCACGTCGCGCTAATGAGTCGCTAATGCGTTTTCTGATGCCCTCTTTTTCTTTGTTACTTCCTATTTAATTTTAAGATTTATTTTTAGGTTACTGGCTTGGACGATTGCCCCAAGTTGGAATAAACGAAGCAGGGAAATATTTCCCCTACAATGGCACGCCTGCGGGCTAACGCCCGCGCTCGCCTTTGGCTCGCTGCTCGCTAACGCTCACGGCGTGCCAGAGAAAACACAAAGCTAAAATTTTAGTTTTCAGCTAAACTTTTGTCCCATAAAGCCAAAAAGCCACCTGTTCAAGCAGGTGGCTGGGTGTTAATGGAACCCTTGGAGTATTGACCCCAAAACCAAAGATGACAATTTGA
>JAHFUF010000808.1 GCA_023265235.1 Blastocatellia bacterium | reverse complement strand
CCACGACAGTTCACCCCTATATGTTAAGCTAGAACATGAACAACTAAACACTACTGTAAATATTAGATTGCGTGCAGATATTAAAGCACCTATTGAAAAAATATATCTTCGTACTTGTCCTGATGGTGAGCAGTCTTTAACCATTATGCATAGGGTTAACCCCGATTCTTTAGCAGGTGAGTTTTATAAAAAAACCGCCTCAGTATGCCAATGGTGGGAAACACAAGTATCTATTACAATGCGTAGGTTTAATTATCGTTTCTTCATTCATACTACTGAGGGTAGTTGGTGGTTTAGCCCAGCAGGAAGCCATCAACATACCCCAACCGACGCTACAGACTTTAAGTTATTAGTAGATTTCAACGCACCTAAATGGATTAATGATAGTGTTTTTTACCAGATTTTCCCTGATCGTTTTGCTGATGGAGACAAAAAATCAAATGTGAAATCTGGAGAGTATCTTTGTTATAACCAGTCTGTAATTGCTCGTCCTTGGGGTGATTTACCAAGGCCACATGGTAAAACTGGTGGGGTAGAGTTTTTTGGTGGTGACTTAGTAGGAGTAACCAAGCATTTAGATCATTTAACTGAATTAGGTATAAATGCCATTTACCTTAACCCTATTTTCACTGCTCCTAGTAACCATAAATACGATACAGCAGATTATTTACATGTAGACCCACACTTAGGAGGTGATGCTGCGTTAATTACACTTAGAAACGCGCTTAATAAAAGAGAAATGCGTTTAATGTTAGACATTGTGTTAAACCATTGTGGTGCAACTCACCCTTGGTTTACCGATGCGCAAGCAAACCCTAGTGCAAAAACAGCAGAGTTTTTTACTTTTACTAAACACCCTAACAACTATGCTTCTTGGCTAGGTATTTCTAGTCTACCTAAGCTTAATTACCGTAGTGAAGAATTAAGAAACTCCATTTATGCTGCTCCTGATGCTATTTTGCGTCATTGGCTACGACCACCTTTTTCCATAGATGGTTGGCGAATTGATGTAGCAAATATGATGGCACGTCAAGGAGAAGCACAACTAGGACATAAAATTGGCCGTGGTATTAGAAAAGCTGTAAAAGCCGAATGTCCACAAAGCTATTTATTAGGTGAACATTTTCATGATGGCACTACACACCTACAAGGCGAAGAATTAGACGCAAGCATGAATTATCGCGGTTTTTCGTTCCCACTACTTAATTGGTTAGCAGGATTTGATATTGATAAGCCTTTTATAGAGGATTTAAATTCTAGCCCATTGCCTACTAAAGCCTTTGCCAAACAATTACAAAGCTTTTTAGCAGCAATTCCTTGGCAAATAGCAGCACAACAATTTAATCAACTTGGTAGTCATGACACACCAAGAATTTTAACTTTAGTGGATAATGATGTTGAAAAGGCTAAACTAGCCGCCACAATTCTACTAGCTTACCCTGGCGTGCCATGTGTTTATTATGGTGATGAAATAGGGCTACTTGGAGCGCGAGACCCAGACAATCGACGTTGTATGGTATGGAGTAAAAAACATTGGAACCAAAAGCTCTATCAACATTACCATCAATTAATTCACTTAAGACGTGCTTCAACTGCTCTATGTTGGGGAGGTTTCCAAATACTTTATGCTGAAGACGAAACATTTGCATTCCTACGTGAAGCCGAACAAGAACGAATTATTTTAGTAGCTAGACGTGCCAAAGATAAACTTAACGATCTACCAGTACGTCATGGTGCGATAGCTGATGGCACTTGTTGGGAAGAACTACTCTCTGGACAAGAAAATGCTATCCATCATGGTCACTTACCCTTAGGCAACCGCCCTACGGTTAGTATGCAGATCTGGAGAGAGAAAAATTAAAATGTTGGTTACTAGCTGTTCTTTAACACTTCCCTATCTCCATAAAGCTCTTGGTAATATTGACGGTATTGGCCAGACCTAGTTCTTTCCAACCAGGTTTGGTTATTTAAATACCAATCGATCGTGTGACCAATACCTTCTTCAAAAGTAACAGCAGGTCGCCAGCCTAGCTCCTGTTCTATTTTACTAGGGTTAATACCATAGCGGCGATCATGCCCTGGGCGATCGGCAACAAAAGTAATTAGCTCTTTGGAACGATCTAGAAGTTTTAGAATAGTCTCTATAACCTCTAAATTATTTTTCTCTGCACGAGCACCAATATTATAAACCTGTCCTGAATGGCCATGCATTAACACTTGATAGAGTGCCTTACAATTGTCTTCTACATAGATCCAGTCACGAATATTAAGCCCATCACCATAAACAGGTAATGGTTTATTTTCCAAAGCATTAGCAATCATTAATGGAAGTAGCTTTTCAGGAAATTGGTAAGGGCCATAATTGTTGCAAGTACGGGTCATAACTGTATCTAGCCCATGTGTATGTTGAGCAGCATAAACAAAATGCTCGGCTGCGGCTTTACTAGCAGCATAAGGACTAGAGGGAAAAAGCCTTGAGTTTTCATCTAGGTAATCCCCTGCTTCTAAGCTTCCGCCCACCTCATCAGTAGAAATATGAACAAATCGAGAAACCTTAGCTTCGCGTGCGCAATCTAGTAAGATTTGAGTACCATAAACATAAGTAGAAACAAATGGAGTGGCAGACTTAATACTACGATCAACATGTGATTCTGCGGCAAAATTAACGACTGCATCTACTCCATTA